>CALJPJ010000102.1 GCA_937980625.1 uncultured Bdellovibrionales bacterium | reverse complement strand
TTGTGTCAGTCGTACGCTTATTCATAATGTTAATAAAGGAGATTTTTTATGAAAAATTTAAGTATAGTTATCGTCAGTGCTTTATGTTTAGTCTTAACTGCTTGCGGTGGAGATGATGGGTCTAAAGGGGCAGGTGGCTCTGGTGGAAACTCTGGCGCACATATTTTATTAAGCACAAGCGACTGTGCTAGTCAGTATAAATTTACTTATAACAGAACATATTCTGCACAAAAAAATGTTAGTAATTATGGCTCTAGTACTGGTGACCAATATTATACAAATACACAAAACTCACAAATGTATATAAAGACTGTAAGTGGAAACTCTGATATCTATACTCCAGAGAGTGGTGGTTCTTCTGTTGAATGTAGTAGAACTGTAAGACCAGGTTATGCAGGAACTCCTGCAGCTCCAGTAAAGCCAGCAACAACTTACCGACCACAACCAGTAAAGCCAGCTACAACTTACCGACCACAACCAGTAAAACCAGCAACAACTTACCAACCACAGCCAGTAAAACCAGTTAGGACTTACAATGCTCCAGCACCAGCGCCGGTTAAAAAGTACTAATTAAATTAATCCTCAAAGGTACGGGTTTGATAAGGCTTTAAGAGAAATCTTAAGGCCTTTTTCTTTTGCAAACAGGACTAGGGCTAAATTTAAAAATAAACTTAAAATATAGGCAGTCAGCTTGCTATTTGTAAAATTATGCTTATTGTTAGTATCTAAGCCTAGTTACAAGCAATACTTGCTAAGACTAAGCGTTGAACCTCAATCACTTTAAGAGTATGCTGATTAAATTATGAAACTAAACTTTGTTAAAAAATTATTCGGAACGAAACATGAACGTGATTTGAAGCTAATGCGTCCTATCATTCAACAAATTAACGCTATTGAGTCTAAAATTAAGCCTCTGTCAGATGCGCAGCTACAGGCTAAAACTCCTTACTTTAAAGAAAAGTTAGCCCAAGGAGCTAGTCTTGATGATATTTTAGTGGAAGCTTTTGCGGTTTGTAGAGAGGCTGCCTGGCGACAGCTTAATATGAGGCATTATGATGTTCAGCTTATTGGTGGCTTATGTATGCACTCAGGTAAAATTGCTGAGATGAGAACAGGAGAGGGAAAGACTCTCGTAGCAACATTGCCTTCTTACTTAAATGGCTTATCAGGTAAAGGAGTTCATGTTGTTACTGTGAACGATTATTTGGCCACTCGTGATTGTGAATGGATGGGGCAGGTGTACCGATGGTTAGGTTTAACTACAGGCACAATTCATCATGGGTTAACTGACCAACAGCGCAAGAAAAACTACGGGGCAGATATTACTTATGCCACAAATAATGAACTTGGGTTTGATTATCTTCGTGATAATATGAAGTTTGATATTAATGACTATGTACAACGTCCCCTTAATTATGCATTAATTGATGAGTGTGATTCCATTTTAATTGATGAAGCAAGAACTCCACTGATTATCTCAGGCCCTTCTGATGATTCCACAGAAAAGTATTACGAAATTAATAAAATTATTCCACACTTAGAAAAAGAAAAACATTTTACGATGGAAGAAAAGTCCAAAACAGTTTCTTTAACTGAAGAGGGTAACCATAAGTGTGAAGAGTTATTAAAAGTGAATAACTTGTACGACCCTGAGCATATTCAAACTGTTCATTTAATTTATCAGGGCTTAAAGGCTCATCATTTATTTCATATAGACAAAGATTATATGGTTAAAAATGGTGAGATTATGATTGTTGATGAGTTTACAGGTCGTTTAATGGAAGGCCGTAGATGGAGTGAAGGTTTGCATCAGGCGATGGAAGCTAAAGAAGGTTTGAACATTAAAGGTGAAAACCAAACACTTGCTTCGATAACATTTCAAAATTATTTTCGTATGTATAATAAATTGTCTGGTATGACTGGAACTGCTGAAACTGAAGCTGTTGAATTTGGTAAAATTTATGAACTCGATGTTTTAGTTATTCCGACAAATAAACCAATTCTTAGAAAAGATAACGAAGATGTCATTTATAAAACAGACAATGCAAAGTATAAGGCCATTGCTAAGGATATAAAAGAAAGGTCTAAAAGTGGGCAGCCTGTTTTAGTGGGTACAGTGAGTATAGAGCGCTCGGAAAGAATTAGCCATCTCTTAAAAAAAGAAGGTATTGTTCATAATGTTTTAAACGCAAAACACCATGAAAAAGAAGCTGACTTTGTAGCTCAGGCTGGGGCGAAAGGTAGTATTACGATTGCCACCAATATGGCTGGTCGTGGTACTGATATTGTTTTAGGTGGAAACCCAGAGTTTTTAGCGAATAATGAAATTAAAGATGATTGGTCAGATGAGCAAAAAGAAGCTTGTTTAAAAAAGTATCAAGAAAAATGTGAAGCAGAAAAGCAAGAGGTTTTAAAGGCTGGTGGTCTATGTATTATTGGAACTGAGCGCCATGAATCAAGACGTATTGATAACCAGTTGCGGGGTCGTGCTGGTCGCCAAGGTGATCCAGGAGAGTCTTCTTTTTACTTGTCGTTAGAAGATGATTTAATGAGAATTTTTAATGGGGAGCGTTTACAAAAAATTATGACAACTCTTAATGTTCCTGAAGATGAGCCAATCACCGCCAAGATGGTGAGTCGTTCTATTGAAGGAGCTCAAAGAAAGGTCGAAGGCCATCACTTTGATATTCGTAAGCATCTTTTAGAGTACGATGATGTTATGAATCAACAAAGAACAAATATATATGCAATGAGACGTTTGGCTTTAGAAGATGGTAATTTAGATCGACAAATTCTAGACTTTTTAGGTGATGCGACTTCAGATATTCTGGACGGATTTGCCAATCCAAATGTAAAAACAGACCAATGGAATATTTCAGGTTTAAATACAGCCTTATCAGCTCAATTTGGAGTGCGCATTGATGAAGATAAGGCAAAATCATTAGATGCTGATGGTTTAACTGATTATATAAGTGGTACTGTTAAATTAGCCTTTGATACGCAAAAAGAAAGTTTAGGTGAGTATTTCGATCAAGTCCAAAAAATGGTCTTATTACAAACGATTGATACGCGTTGGAAAGAGCATTTAGCTTTAGTTGATCATTTAAAAGAAGGAATTAACTTAAGGGCATACGCACAAAAAGATCCTTTAATTGAATATAAAAAAGAAGCTTTTAAGGCTTATGATCGCTTAAATGAAATTATCAAAGCTGAAACTATTGAAAAGCTGATGAAGATACAATTAGTAGAAAAAAATGAAAACTTATCTGAAGCTATGTTGGGTGAGCAGCAGTTAGATGAACTAGATTATGAAGGTGGCGATGAGCCAGCTCAATTTTCTGGTCAATTGCCTAGTCGCCAGTCAGGCTCTCAGAAAATGCAAACTAATCGTGGTCCAGGTAATGATAGTGGTGAAAGAACGCTAAATAGAGCAGAAAGACGTCGTCAAGAAAAGCTAGCGAAAAAAAGGCGTAGGTAATTTTTTAATAAAACCTGGAGTTTAATATAAAATTAGTCGAGTCTATAAGTATTTGTCTTATAGATATATAATACTATTGTATAATAAAGAGATGTCTGTTTGTCCAAAATGTAATACAGAAATTGATGAAGACTTTGGTCTTGTTGATTGTAGTGGTTGTGGAGTTGCTGTCCTTGTTGGGATTGATGGCGAAGTTCAAGTTGCAGGAGATACTCCCGATTCACCGCCGTCATTTGCAAGCCAAAACGAAGACTCTGAAGTTGTAGCTCAAGAATCAGACTTCAAATTAGACTCATTTGTAGAGTCCTCCTTTTCAAATCAAGTTTCTGATTCTAGTGACGAAGCCACAAATTTTAATTTTAATTTAGAAGCTCCAAATGAGGCTGAAAACAATGGCAGTGAATTTTTATTTTCAGATAATGATAGTCAAGAGCAAGAGAGTACAAATCATCAAACAAGCTTCGGTGGAACTCAAGTAGAGTCGCAGGCGGTGATTGATGAGTTTACTTCATTTAATGAGCTCGTGTCAGAAGTAACGAACCAGGAACCTTTAGAACCAACGAATGTACAGGGGCAAGCAGATTCAATAAATATTGCGGCTGAAGTGAGTGAAATTTTTAATGAACAACCTAATACATTTGCTGAGCATGAAATAACAAAATCTAAAATACATAAAGAGCAAACTGAAATTATAAACCTTTCTGAGTTTGCGAACTCTAATTCATCTTCAATCAAAGATGGTTATTTAAAATATAAACTATATATTGGTGGGATTGACACTGATGAAATTAAAAAGCAGGTATTTGGAGAGCTAGCAGATAAAAATCTACTTCTTGATTTAGGTAGTTTAGATAAAAGTATTGTTGATGGAAGTTTATGTGTTGAACCTTTGTCCGCTGTTAAGGCTTCAATTATTATTAATAGGTTAAAAGGTATGCCAATTTCAATACTATGGGATCAGTATGATATCAGAAAAGCTTAAACTTTATTTGTTACTTGTGAGCTTTATTAGCGCGAGTGTTATTGCTGGCGATAAAGGGGAGTATGAAAAAGAAATACAAGAGATCAAAGCCAGCCAAGCTCTAGTTGAATATGAAAAAAAAGGAATTAAAAATTTAATTGAACAGCTTAAAGGCATTGAGGAGGGAACTCCGCAGAAAAAAAGCTTAAGCAAACTTTTGAAACAAAAACACATTGAGCTAAATATTAAAATTGAAGAGTTAAATCAGTTGATTAAAGCAACTAAATATAAAACCTCGCAAGTATCAGATAAAGATGTTAAAAAGCTGCAAACGCTTGATGAAATTGAAGATGAAATGGGTATTGATCGAGTAATTACAGCTTCTAAAAAGAGGGTTGAAGAACAGTATAAAGATTTTATTAAGAGCCCTGAAAATAAAGCTTGGCAAAAGAAGAAAAAAGACTATTTTAGAATTGAAGAGCAAAAACAAAAAATTATTTTTGTAGAATAAGGCTGAATTAATGATTTTAACTCAATTTCGTTTACTATTTTTAATTTGCTTACTAGTTTCATCCTGCGCATCAATAGATAAAGTAAAAAGGCAAATAGCAACAACTGTACAAGTGGCAGAAGGAAGTGCTCGCCAAGTTATTGTTGATATTCAGCAGTTCGCGGGAGGCAAAAAAGTAGTTACAATAACTGGTTATAGCTTCGAAGGTTATCAAGATATTTCAGCTGTATTAAATAGTGCGGTACGAATTCTTGATAAGTACAACCCAGAAACTCATATTATTAATTTGGGCCACTTAACGGGTGATGATTTATCAATATATTCAATGGCAAAAAGTAGAGGCTTTACAACAATTATAATACTATCATCTGCTGCTATTAACTCTTTAAGTTCAATGGAAGAGGTAGATATGGCTTTTGTAGTGAAAGATAAAAATTTAGGTGGCTTTATAGAAAGTACAAAAAAATTATCAGCTACATCTCAGGCAATAGTTGCTAGTAGTGATATTATTTACGCGCTTGGTGGTGGAGAAATTGTATACGCAGAGCTGAGAGAAGCTCTTTCGCTCGATAAGGAGATTTACTTTACCTCAATGGAGGTAAATCACAATCTAGCAAAGCAACGAGCTGAAGAGCAAGGCTATACCGATCTTCAAAACTATAAAGGCAAGGCTGAGCAACTAAAATCTAAATTAAAGCCATTTTAAATAGCGTCCTGAATTCTAGTTTATTTATATTACAATGTATTCAAGTAGCCTCCTATGATATGTTTTTACACATATAAGTTAAATATACTTAAAAATCAGGAAAATATTTAAAGATGTGGTTATTGAATGAGGGCTAAATAGTTTAAACTATAGCTTATACACTAAAGGGCTTTGGCGAATTTTATTACATTGTAGGTCATTGAGTTCATTATTTAGTTTTGAAGGCTTGGCTGACATTAAATTAGGTTGATCATTATTAGTGTGTCCTTCATTTAAAAGTATATGCCCGAGTTCGTGGGCAACGATTTCATAAAGTGCATGGGCCGGGTTATTATTTAAATGATTTTTGGCTAACCAAATTGTATTTTCAATTGGAGTATTGGCTGCACGCTTTAAATTAAATGCTGTACCTGCTGGCCCAATAATAAACTTATTAATAAAAAAAGCTCTAATACCAGGTAAATAAGGCAATTGATTAGTAATAAAGTGCTCCCCATTAGGTTCTGGGTTGTAACAGGTGCGATGGTGCCTGATGATCCCAGTTTTATTTGGCGCTTCAGTATGTATAATATTAACTGAATTAATATGAACCTTACATTGTTGTAAGATTTGTGTGGCGATTAGAAATCTATTTTTTATTTCATCTATTTCCCAACCACTGTTTTTAAAAATGACAGCTGAAATTACAGGGATAAAGTGTGAGATATTTTTATTGTTATTATTTATGTAAAAATAAGATTGAGTTGCTTGCGTAAAAAGTTTATTCGACCAATCTGTTTGGTTAAAACTAAATAGATCATAGGGTTGGCGTTTTATATTCGGTTTAGGAAATGTACATTCATCGGGTTTAGCCACAGCATTAATTGCTAGCATAAGACTAGTTGAAATAATTAAAAAACATATTTTTTTCAACATTCCACCCCCCAGTGAAGCTATCTCTTTGCAGTCATATAATACTTGTTAGATAAACGCAAAGTTATGGCAGATGAGTAATGATTGAAATTTAAGGTCGTTAGATTTGGTAAAGTGCTTATATTATAAGAGTTTTTATATAATAAAAAAGTAAGATTAAACAGTTTTTATTTGAAGTCGAAGCTAGAGTGACAAAATGCGCTTACGAATTAAAATTATTACATACCTATGAGGTTAAAACTTTTATGAAACATGGTTAGCTGTGATTTGAGGTTAAAAACATACTGGTCTCCGTTGGCATCTCAATTGCTTTTAATTAGTTTGTTACTGTTAATTTTATTGTGTGGGACGTTTATGAAATCAATCTTTTTTGTAGTATTATTTATAGTCGTAGCTTCAATGCTATCTCAACCTGAAAAATCTGAAGTCAAGTACTCACCATTATCTGTGTCTGTTCCACAAAACTTTATGCAAAATGAAATTAACAATAATTTATCTATTCACCTTATTCCGCAAGTAAAATCTAAAACATATAGTTTAGTGATTAATACTAAAATACTAAAATTAGTGCAGCTAAGTGGGGTTGAGTTTCCTTTTGCAGATTGTAAAATTAAACAAAGGCCAGCAATTGTCGTTAATTGTAATCTAAAAAAAATTAAAAAAGGGTTTGAACAAGTCGTTGCACTATCATTAAAGCCTATGATAATCGCTGGTAATGATAATCCAGATTTTTATTTGGTAGAAATTAATAATATAGATAAAGATGGAGCGACTACGAAATACAAGTTTTTTACAACTAAAGATTTGGTGAGTAAAAGTTCAGGTGAACTTCCAGTTAAGGTCACTAAAAATTAGTTTTATTCGTCGAGGTTTTTAAAGCTTCCATCTTTACTTTTGCGATCAGATTTAATTTTTTTAGTGTAGTCTTGATAAGTTCCTTCTCCTTCGTCAGGGTCAAAATTGCGAACTTTAATAACTCGGCCATTTTTAAATGAAACGTTCACATGCTTTTCAATGTCATTTGTGTAATATTTATAAATCCAATTATCTACACTGTTTGATCTGCTGGTTGTGGATGGGTCACCGACAATATCTAAAACCACGGCTTTATTCATGCCCACGGTAATCCGCTCAATATTTTCTTCGGTGGTGCTAGCACAAGATGTAGTAAATAGTGAAATAGTTAGGCAACTAATTAAAATCAGTACTGAATTGCTCATAATTTGGGCTCTTTTTTTTAAAAGTTATTATTCAAATATTAACTAAATATAACTCTGTATATAGTTTTGGTCTATGATTAGACTTTATTCTATTTAAATCTGGACGATGAAGCCCATCCTTAGCGCGTCATATAATTTCCCAAAGTTCCCACTGTCAGTCTTGCTTTGGACAGGTGTTTGAATTACAAACGGGATAGAAAATACTATTTTAAAAATTACTAAGATAACTTGAGTAAAT
>CALJPJ010000101.1 GCA_937980625.1 uncultured Bdellovibrionales bacterium | reverse complement strand
AAAAATATCAGTTAGTTTTGAAGTGGCCACTGAAGAACAAGCCTCAGTCATACCGTAGGTAACAACAATAGGCCAACCTAGCGCAATAGCTTGGGCGTATAAATGATCACTGAGCTCACCACCACCAACTAAAACTACTCGCAAGCTTTTTGGAGCTTGTATATTATTTTTAACTAATTCAAAAACTTGTGTTGGTACCAATGAAGTTAATGTTACATTGGCTTTAACGATTAAGTCAGTAAAATCTTGGGCAATAAACTTACTTTGGCGCTTTAAGTTGACCTTGCAACCGCTAACAAAGGATCTAGCTTCTACAGATAACCCTCCTACATGAAACCTTGGTAGCACATTTAACCAAATATCATTTTCAGTCACTTTTAAATGCTCACAAACTGCCCTAGCTGAATTTAAAAATGAATTTTTAGGTAAGCCAATTAATTTAAAACTATTTTGAGTTGTTGTTCCTGAACTACCTACCCAAATACCCCCTGGATCTTTAGGTATATCATTTAACTTAATTAATTTTTGCTCTTCTTTGCTAATTTTAGGGTTTATAAATATATAGCTTTCTTCTGACTCCCAATCGATAAATTTAGGGTTTAATTGATAGCTAACCATTTTAAATCCTTTAAAATAAAATCTAAACCCCAACTTTTTTTAGTAAAAACTTTTACTGGCACTGATGTTTGGTCTGAAAATCTAATTTGTGAAAAAATATTTTTTTCAAACATATCAAACCCCATTAAACCACCGTCTAACATCAACTCGCCCAATTGATTTTTATATGTTTGTGCTAGAAAATTAGCTCCCAATTGCCCCACTGGATGATCCATATAATGGGTAAAAACAAAACGCACTTCACAAGCCTTGTGTTTATCTATAATTGCTTTTACATTTTGAACAGCTGGCTTTAAAACAATAACTGTGGGTAAGTCTTGGCTATCTACTCTAATAGGGTCTTCTGCTTGATCTAAAGCTAAGTTAACATCAAATTTACGCTCAATATGCTGCCAGATACCTGGCGCAAAACTAATAGGGTCTTCTATAAATTCTACTTTATTTAAAATGGAATCTTTGTTTTTTTCTAGCCAAATCATAAATTCTTTTTTTTCTATGGAGGCATTAAAATCTAAACGAAATAAAGTATTATGAGCTGACTTTTGTATTAAAGCTTTTAATAGGTTTGTTTCAGATTTTAATTTAATACCCATTTTTACTTTAAACCTAGAATAGCCTTTTACTTCTAACTTTAACAAATCAAGAGGTTTAAACTTATTTATGTTTTGAATTAAATAATGACTTTTTACCTTTGTCAGTTTTGATTTATCTTTGGTTGATACAACTTTTGACATCAGTTGAGCCATGTATAAGCTTTGCTCCCATTGTGGACCTTTTATATTATTAAAGTATTTTTTTAAATCAAATAAGCTATCGTTTAAAAAGTTTTCTCCATTATGAAAATCTGCATAACCTATCTTTTTATTTTCATACTCACATTTAATTAGTGACCCATACTTAACATCGGCATAAGTGGTGCTGTTTAGCTGCTTATCTTTAGGTATTAGTTTGTAAGGACAAATATAAAGCTTCATAAAATTAACCCTATTGAAAATAGCACACCATACACTAAATGAATTAGTGCAGCCCTTGCTAAATAAGAATTATAAACAGGGCCTGGTTCAGTGACCCATAATTTTTTAATTAACATTAAGGCCATTGGTAAAGTTATTAAGCACAGATACACAGCTGGTTGTGCATTATTTAAAAACCAGTAAATACATAATAAAAATGTAAATAAATATAAAAATAAAACTTCTATACGAGTAAAGGTGGCGCCAAACCTTACTGCTAATGTTAACTTATTAACTTTTTGATCTTCTTTGCTATCCCTTAAATTATTAATAGCAATTAACACAGTGGATAAAAACCCAATTTGTAAGCCAGCGATTACAGACGCAAGTGAAACTCCACCTGTATGTATGAAGTATGTGCCACATACAGCTGCTAAACCAAAAAATAAAATAACAAATAAATCTCCTAAGCCTTTATAAGCCAAAGGATAAGGACCTCCGGTGTATAAATAGCCCATAGCTAAAGAGATTAACCCTAGAATTAAAATTGGAGTTCCGCCTACAATAACTAGTGGCAAGCCACAAACAGCTGCTAATATACAAAATATAAAACCTGCCATAAAAACTGACTTTTGCCCAATCAGGCCAGACTGAGTGACACGTTTAGGCCCTACTCGAGTATTGCTGTCTGCCCCTTTTTTAAAATCAATAGCATCATTAAATAAATTCGTAGCAATTTGAATAAAAACAGCTGACAGTAAGGCTAATAAGCTTAATTTATAATTTAATGAGCCTTGCTCAAAGTAAACTAATGCAGTTGCCACTAATATAGGTACAAAAGCAGCTGTTAATGTTTTTAGCCTAAAAGCTAATATCCAAGACATAATCATTAGCTAATGAGCTAACATAAATTCACCTAAAGTTTAAGCGATATCATAAACTGCTATTTAAAATACTCTACTAAAAATCGAAAATTTAACTGTTGCTTGATATATGGCTTAAATCTAAGTGAAAACGATGCCCCACTCCACTTACAGTTGCAACTTGCTCTAATTGATAAGCCGATTTTAATTGTTTAAAAATATTTTGGTACTTTACATCAATCTCACCGACTAACCAGTGAAGTTTTTTATTATTTATTAGGTTCAAATCTATTTTATGCTTAGTTAGAGACCAGTTTTTTAAAGCCAATTTTAAAAGGTTAATATCATAATGCTGCTTTTCAGGTCGTATATCCGAGCATTGATCAAAAATAGCTTGCCTATTCCACAACCTAATAAACTCAAACCATGATTTATTATCAATTTGATAACACCAACCATCCTCCCAGGCCATACGAGCCATTTTTTCTTGTGTTTTTATAAGCCCTGGGTTTGAAGAGACAAAAAAACACCGTGACCACAAACTAGGGTCAGCTAAAAATGCATGCACACCCAAACGTCCACCCATTGAATAACCAATTAGTACATTATTTTCTTTTGATTTTTGCTTTACAACCTCATTAAAATTTACTGCCCACTCACCAAACCCATGCTTTGCCGTTAATCGGCTATGGGTTTGACTTGAAAATAAACTGGGCGAATAAACTATGCCCGTGCTTGGTCGATCATTTAGTTGTTTTTTTAGTTTAGAAAAATAATTTTCATCGCCTAAAAAGCCGTGTAAAAAATAATAATTATTTTTAATCATTTATAAATCCAGCTTTAATAATTTTAAGTTTTCATTAAAATTTAGTGTTTGTTGGTTATCTGGTACGACCTCAATTATTTCGTTTTCATCACTAAAACTAATCTTGTTACAATCTTGTACACGTTGATAATTAAGATCAAACATTTTAGCCATACCCGAAAACTCTATATCATGGTTGTTCTCAAATGCTTTGTTATTAAACAGCGGGGTAAATATTTTCCCTCCACCATTATTAATTACAATAATTTTTATTTTATAATTTTTAAAATATTTTTTATAAATAAAGCCTGATGACATATCATACATGGCTGTTAAATCACCTAGTACACAGTAGTTCGTTTTGTTTTTTTGTGCTAAACCTAAAAAGTAAGCTAAATTACCATCAATACCATTTGCCCCACGCAAAGTACTTACACTTAAGTCTGACTTTGCCATAGAAAAACTATCCCACTCTCTAATAGGTAGGCTATTGGCTAAAAACAAATGACCATCACTATTAATTTTTTCAGATAATTTACTTATAAAATTTTGTTCACTATTCGGGTATTTAGCTAATAATTTATTTACTTGTGATAAATAGGATCTCTCAACAGACTTAATCGTCGTTGGTGCTTCAAAATTATATTTTAATAAAACAGTAATTTGCTTTAAGCCCATAGCACTTTGTTGAACTCTAGCTAAGCCACTAAATTTATTTTCACTAAAACTCACAACCGGGACTTGTAAATTTTCAAGATCACGCCAAAACCTAAGAGTTGGTATTCCACCAATACGAATTATACTATCGCACTGATTATATGTAAAAATTTTACCAACAGTTTGGGCCCCAGTTGTAATTAAAGACTTACTTAAGCTTTCCACTCCTCTTAAGCCACTATGACTTTCAGCATATATTAAACAATTGAGCTGAGATAATACCTGTGAAACCATGGCAACATTTTGTTGATCTATCTGCCCCAATATTACTAAGGGTTTTTTGAAATTGGCTAATTCACTGTTTAAATTATTATTTAAATTTATCTTATTTTTATTTTTTACAGAGTCATTAACCGTTTTAATATTAAAGCTCTCATAGTTACTTTTTTGCCCATTTAATAACGGCTCATCAAAGCATATGTTAATATGTATGGGTTTGTTTTTAAGTGTTAAATTATTTATCATCGAGAAATTACTATCTATTGAGCTAGATTCAAGGTCATAATTATATTCGCAATATTCACCAAACAAACTTTTTTGAATAATAGCTTGAGGGGCGCCACTACCACGGTAACTTTTTGGCCTATCTGCACTAATAACTATTAACGGTAAACCTTGAT
>CALJPJ010000100.1 GCA_937980625.1 uncultured Bdellovibrionales bacterium | reverse complement strand
AAAGTACTTTGCACCACATCCCATGGGTGGCATTGACATTAAACCACAAAGCTCAACACTCTTATACAGTTTCATTTGTCCAAGTGCCATCTTATAGTCCTCAATAGTAAATCCACTTTTTGTCGGTTCGTCTGCTAAATTTAATTGCATAAGTATTTTTTGCTGAATATTTTTTTGAGATGATAGCTTATTAATTCTAGCAATAGTTTTAATAGAATCCACAGAATGAATTAAATCAAAAGTTCCAACTATTTTAGCTAATTTATTCGATTGTATTTTTCCAATAAAATGCCAAGTTAAGTTATGCTTACTCAGCTGACTCATTATCACTTGACCTTGCTGCAAATAATTTACACCAAAGTTTGTGATGCCAAGATCGATAGCTTCCGTAATTTTTTTCAATGGTTGATGTTTGCATACAGCAATAATATTTACCTTTTTAGAGCTAATATTTTTTTTAATTAAATTTAAATTAGACTCTATCGACATCAGAGGCCCAACCTTTTTTATTTAAAACATTTTCAAATTTTTCAATAGGAAAACCAACAATATTATACCAAGACCCCTCATGAAAATCGACTAAATCTCTACCTAAACCCTGAATCCCATAAGCCCCGGCTTTATCCATTGGCTCGCCAGTTAAAATATAATCTTTAATTATTTTATCCGATAATAATTTCATTTTAACTTTACTAGTTTCTACAAAGTTACACCATGTTTTATCTGTTCCATTAAATAAACTCACTGAAGTTTTTACTTCATGGATAGTCCCAGACAATGATTTTAAAATTTCAAATGCCTTTAACTCGCTAGCGGGCTTACCTACAACTTGACCTTTGTAGCTCACAATTGTATCGCAACCAATAATTAATGACTGGCTAACCACACTTTGGTCTAAGTCACTTAGACAAGCCAGTACTTTAGCCTTGGAAATTTCACATAAAGCATCATTAAGACTCAGGTTTTCATCAAAAATTTCCGATGTTTGTACTGAGACCACGGAGAATTTATACCTGAATTCATTAAGAATTTGGCGACGGCGTGGAGATTTTGAAGCAAGAATAACATTGAGCATAACTATGTTATGACTCATAAAACATAGAGGGGCAAGCAATACTATGAGCCATATACTGCTTTTGTCAGCACTAGGCCTAATGGGTTTCAGTGTTTATTTGTTAGTTTCTACCCTATTAAAAAATACTGCCAACGAAGATGCTTTAGCCTGGGCTTCTGGAGATCAACCAAATAAATCTAAATCACCCGTCGTAAACTTTTCAAGGAACCTTGTCCATAACTTCACCCTTGGTTATGCGCAAAAAGTGAAAAGTATTTCTTATAGAAAAAAAATTGAAAATAAAATACTGACTGCTGGATTATCTAATGAACTAAACGTTGATGAATTTATAGGCCTGCAAATACTTTGGGGTGTTGCAGCTCCTAGCTTAATGTTTATTCTTAATTTTGCACTTCAACTTGATTTTAGTAATATATTTTGTGTTTTTATAGGCTTTGCAGGCTGTTTCTTCCCACACTTTTATTGTATGGGTCAAAAAAAATCTAGAAATGGTCAGGTTATAGTTGAACTGCCTTTTTACATTGATATTCTCGCTCTTTCTACCGAAGCTGGACTTGATTTTGTCGGTGCTATTCAAAGAATTGTAGAAAAAGCAAAAGACACTCCACTGGCAAATGAATTCTCAGTGGTGCTTAAAGATATAAAACTAGGTAGCTCAAGAGCAGATGCACTCAGAAAAATGTCTAATCGATTAGACATGTCAGAAATAACTAGTTTTTGTGCTGTGATTATTGACGCGGATCAAACAGGAGCAAGTATTGCAAAAGTACTTAAAGACCAATCTGTACAAATGAGACTTGAAAGATTTGTAAGGGCTGAAAAGGCTGGAGCAAGAGCATCACAAGCAATTTTACTACCAATGATGATGTTTATCTTACCAGCGGTATTTATAATGGTATTTGCCCCTGTAGTCATTCAATTTTTTTCGGGAGGTAACTAATGAGTATAAGTTATACCTGTAAGAAATTACCTGACAATCAAGTTATCTTTTCTTCACTTGATAAACCTCGAAACTTTTTTAAACGAAACAATGGCTTAATGTTTAAAAATAAACTTGCAGGTCATGAAGCAATAATGATTACTGGTTGTAATTTTATCCATACATTTTTCATGAAGTTTTCTATAGATGTAATTTACATTAACCGTAAAATGGAAATAAAAAAAATTAAAAAAGGAGTTAAGCCAAACAGACTTACTATGCCAGTATTTGGTGCTTGGTCGGTCATTGAATGCACAGCTGGAAATGAAAACATTAAAAGCTTAGCAAAAGGAGACATCTTACATGTTAGTCCTTAAAATTCATAACGGTAAGCAAGCTGGAAAAGAATTCCCAATTCAAGATGGCACATACACCATTGGGCGATCTGAGAAAGCAGATATAAGGATTATATCTTCTCAAGTTTCAAAGATACATGCTGAAATTTCTATTCACAACAATCGGATTTTTATTAAAGATTTAAAATCAAGAAACGGTACTTTTATAAATGGTTTACAAATTAGAGAGGAAGAGGTTAAGTCTAAAGACAAAATTACATTACATGATGTTGTTATAACAATAAGGCATAACAACACAACACTTGCAAACAATCGACTCCAAGGGCAGATTCCAGTAATAAGTCATGGTAATCTCGCCATAAACCAAAGCCAATACCAACAGCCATCTTTTGACCAACCTGTCCCTACTACACAAAATAATAACCAAGCCGTCGACCCACAACTTAATTTTAAAGAAAAAGCAAATGGTTATATTGAAACTATCATGCTACCTGGAGTTTACAAACTTACTGAATGGATGGAGTTTAAATGGGTTGTTGGTATATTTTTAGGAATTTTAATTACACTCATTACAGTTCTTTCAACTATTCCAGCCGTAAGTTTACTAAAAGCAAGTGTACAAAAAGAAAGTCAAAGGAGAGCGCTAACAATTGCCAAAAATATGGTAGCTATAAACAAAACAGCAATCTCACAAGGTACATTTTCATCTATTGACCTTAGGTCCGCAAGAAGTGAGGCCGGAGTCTTAAAGGCTATTATCGTAGACTCAAATGGGTCAATAATAGCTCCATCATCGAGTGCTGGAAAGCACCCTAATATTGACTTTTTACATTCTGGACGACAGCAAGGAAAGCTTGCAGTTGAACAAATTAATGACAATGAAATTGGCGCCATTGTCCCTATTAAGACTTATAACCCTAATACCGGATCACAAAGTATTTCAGCTTACTCATTTGTTTTATATGATATGGGCTCAATTGCAATCGATGACGAAAGAACACTTAGTCTCTATATTCAAATATTTTTTATTTCACTCATTGTTGGAGCAATATTATTTTATTTTTTATTTAAATTATTTGAATTTCCCATTACACAAATTAACTCACAACTTGATAAAGAGCTACAGAACCCAATGGGGAACATAAGTTTAAAATTTAACTTAGATATTATTCAAAAATTAATTTCAAATATAAATAGTTCATTAACTCGAACCCAAAACAATCAAGATAGTCAAACTTTTAGCATTGATCGAAGTGCAGAAATAAATAATTTAGTACAAATAATTGGGTTTCCAGCTATTGCAATATTAAATAATAGCCAATCAATCACAGCCTTTAATGATGTCGCCGCCGAGGTTCTTGGTTTTACAAATAGTGACATAGGCCTAAGGGTTGATGCTATCACTGATCAAGCTCTACAGCTAAATCTACAAGACCTCATCCAGCAGTGTTTAGTAAACCCTGCTCAATTAATAAATAATCAGCTAGAAATATCAGGCACACAGTTTGATCTCATGGGTCAAGCTGTCTATGGAAGTGACGAAATTGAATACTTTATTATCTCTTTTATTCAACATGAGGTCGGCTAATGGTAGCAAATAATGACTCAAAATCATTATTTTATCTTCAAGTCATTGGTGGCTCACACAAAGGTGAAGTATTTCCACTGGCTAAAAAAACTATTATTGGCCGTGAGCCAAGCTGCACTATCGCCCTAACAAGAGATAATAAAATAAGTCGCCAACATGCCATTATTGTATTCACAAATAATAGTTTTTATATAAAAAATTTAAGTAAAAATAATAAGCTCATTAAAAATAAAAAAAGTATAAAAGAATCAAAAGTAGGTTTTACCGACAAAATAACTATAGGTTCTACAACTTTTAGAATTGTCTTAAAGAAAAATAAAGAACAAAATATTTCTCAAATAAATCCAAGTAAAAAGAAAAAGAAAAGTTTTAGCCCAGTTTCAATACTAACTATTTTAATTATTATTGGCTCTGCTTATATGCATTTAAACCCTAAAAAAGAAAAAGTAAAAATTGAAGACAGAGAGATTTCTAGTCAAAATATTAGTAGTACTGCCAAACCAATTAGCTTTAAAGAGTTAGGAATTAAGCCAAAGGTAAATGTTAATGCTCAATCTCAATATGTAAAAGGGTTTAGAGATTTTAAAAAGGGGCAATACGAAAGAGGTGCACTACACTTTCAAAGGTGTCTAGCTTTTGAACCAAATAATAAACTATGCAATAGGTACTTGCTTTTATCGAAAAAGAAAATTCAAGAGCTCATTCAATTCAATGTGACACTGGGGAGAAAGTACAAAGATCAAAAGCAATACAAGGCTTGTGGCTCTGCTTTTCGCAATGTTGCATTTTTAATCAAAAACAAAAATGATAAAATATATCAAGAGGCTATTGCAAACGAAAAAATTTGCCAAAGCATGGTAGAGGGGAATTTTTAATGCTTTTAAAAATACTCTCTAATAATACTTTAATTTCTGAGCACCAACTAGTCGTAGACCAAGAGTATCTTGTTGGACGCTCACAAGACTGTGATATTGTTTTAGAATCTAATAATGGAGTTTCAAGGAAACATCTAACTATTATTGTCAATGATGACGCTACCCTTACAATTCGGCTAATTTCCAAACTTGGAGAACTTTTATATAATGACGATTTTGTTGAAGAGTTAACAATTCCATATGGTGAAAAATTTTATGTTGCAGACTTTGAGTTTCTGTATAATGAAGTAGTAATAGATCTTGATCCCACAAGCCCAGTATTGCCAGACGAAACAGAAGATAGTAGCTTAAATTTACAAGAGGATAATCAAAAAGACTTGAGCATCGAACCTAACGCAAGTTTAGATTTCAATAACGAAGCAGATCTAGAGTATAATGATAACTTAAACATAGAAGCTAATGAAATACTTAGCACTGAAGAACATAAAAAAGTAAATGATGAAGATATTGATGATGAGATTACATTAACAGCTACAAATCATTTATCTGTTATTTTGAACATCTTATCTAAATCTACAGGAAAAGCAAAAAAATCATATGAACTAGAAGGTAACAATTGGATTATAGGACGAGACAAAAAATGTAGTCTTGCACTACCTTATCAGTTTATGAGCCGTAAGCATTTTGAATTAATTAAAACAAATGAAGGGTTTTATATATTTGATTTTGGCAGTTCAAATGGCACAAAAATAAACGGTAAAAAACTACCAAAAAAAGAACATATCAGAATCTACAATAATGATATTATCGGGATAAAATCATTAAAAATAAAAGTTGAATTAATTGATCAAACTTATAAAGATAAAATAAAAAATATTGTTATTGAAGAAGAAGTTCATAATCAAAAATTAGTTACAAATGAACAATTTAATGTTGACGATTTTTACCAGCCAAATCTAAAGATCAAAAAATCATCAAATGCAGGCAAATCAATATTTCGAGCACTCATTGCGCTAATTGTTATTGGCTGTGGATATATTTACACAACACAAAACAAACCTAAAAAACGTAACGTTGCAAGTATAAAAAAAGTCTCCAAAAAAACTAAGAATAAAGAGGTAAAAAAAGAAACCCATAATCAAATAATTATTTCAGATATTTTTAACTCTGCTCAGAACTATTATAATGAAAAAAATTATATTGTATGTATTAATGAATTTGAACGACTACATACATTAGTCCCTTCATTTAAAAACTCTAAACAATTACAAAGTCTATGCAAGCAAGGCCTCGAAATTGAAGAGGAACAGAAAAATGAAAATGAAAGGAAACTACAAGCTCAAAAAGTTGAGCAAAAGGCCAACAAAATTGCCAAAGCTTGTGCCAACCAGTTTTCAAACTTTAAAACTAAACAAGAACTTGATGACTGTGTTAGTAAATTATTTATTTTAAACCCTGGGCACCCTATTATTACAGAGCTGCAGCAAAAATGGGAAAACATTCAGAATATTAAAGCTGAAAAGGAAAAAAACCAACAAGCTATACAAAAAAAGATCAAAGAAGGAAATAATATTATTACCTCAGCACAAGCTCTAAAAAATAGTGGGCAGTTTGATAAGTCAATCAACCTATTTAACAAGTATTTATCTAGGAGTTACCCTAATAAAAATAAGTTTAAAGACTTAGCTAAAAGAGAAATTGCGTCAATGCGAGCGACTATAAAAAGTCAAATAGATAAATTACTAAATACATGCATAACAAGCCATAGTAGTGGCAAAAACAAAGAAACAGTTTACGCCTGTGAAAATGTTTTAAAAAAATATCCTAACAACGAAAAGGCCTCTGAACTACGTTATCAAGCACTAAAAAAATTAAGGTCACGAGCACGTCAATTATTTTCAGATGGGAACTTGGAAGAAAGCCTTGGTAATATTTCTGCAGCAAAAGAAAAGTGGAATGAAATTTTAAGTTTTCATGTAAAATCAGATGAATACTACAGTAAAGCTATGCGAAAACTTAAAAAGTATGGTGATGAGTAGTATATGGAATTTCAAAGTAAATCATACAATAGTGATTTTTCTAAACCTAATCCAAAAATTTTTTTTGATAAAAGCGCGAAATCATTAGTTATAACCTCTTGCTGGGGCCATAATGTTGACACTGAACCTGTTGTTGAAACTATTCAAAACTTTTATAATTCTAAGTTGAAAGACAAAGAGTTTACCTCCCCATTTGCAAAACTAGATCATTTAGACTTTTATGAAAATACTCTAAGGACAGCTATTTTAATGGCAAATCAAAATTTTTTTAAAAAAGTAAACTCTGAAGAGTTAATCAGCGGCTTAGAAATTTTTGTACTCACCAAACATGCCAGTTCTTTGTATATTGGTCAAATTGGTCAGCCACATATTTTTTTAAAAAGAGGTCTTAAAACTAATTTAGTATCTACTGAACCAGACTTAGCCAGTGAATATATCAATGAAAAATTTGATTTGCCACCACTGCCAAATAAACTTTTTGGTACCAATAAAAGCGTAGATATTAAAATTAGTAAAATTCACTGTAAAAATAATGATCAAATTATTTTACTTAAACGAAGCCAGGTTTTTCCTTTTGATTTTACCTCAAATATTAAAAAAGCAGATCTTGATAACATTTCCTCACAGTTAGTGACTCAAAATGAAAACCTACCCTTTTGGCTAGGCATACTTAATATTGAATAAGCTTCCTTCGCCAGTCATATAATGGAGTACTAGACTTAAAAATACTTAGCCGTAAGCCGATAAGGTATTGATGAATAATTTAAAAACAAAAATTAATTTGCCTGAATACTTCCCTATAGTTTCAGAGTTCAAGAACAACTCTATTTACGGTAATTATTTTGAAGTAAATATTTTACTTGAGAATAAA
>CALJPJ010000099.1 GCA_937980625.1 uncultured Bdellovibrionales bacterium | reverse complement strand
ACCATAGTTAAACGATTTACAATAGGGGGAGGGGATAACCCCACCTCATAAGCAAATATCTACATAAAAGATACAATATTTCCATTTTGTCATATCGCTTGGTATATCAAATAAAGTACGGAAAAAATAATAAAATATTAACTTTACAATTAAAATAAATTGAAACACAAAGACAACCCATCTTTTCTTAGCGTCTAATGAAAATTCAATATTTCTAGATAAAGTTGTAAATTTAATTTTGATAGCAATTTCATTTTCAATATTTGTTTTTTTCATTTTAACGTCTCCCTTTTGCCCTAAAGCAGAGGGGGACTTAAAATTAAAAAAAAGTTAACACTCAAAATGTATTTTTAAACAATCCACCCAGCTAACCAACTGATAATTCAAGTCGTGAATTCTCGGCAATAAATTTTGATAATTGTCCCATGTACAATAATTTTTTCCATTCGACTTCAGAGACTTTGCCTTTCTTTTTCTCCCAAAGACGCTTAAGTCTCCTATCTTCATGCGCCCAGGTGATGGCTCCATTTTGTAGGCTTTTGATATCATCTGATGTCGCATTTTTTAAAAAATATGTGATAAGTGCATCAAAAGTAATCTTCCCACAATCTTCAGTTTTGTTAACTTTCTCTAGGAACTTATTGATTTCTAGTTTGGTGCCAGCCTTTACACGTATAGAGGCATAGTCTTCGTTCTTCTTTTTTTGATTGTTTGTATTTTCTTTCATGGTTGTTTCTCCTTAGTTGGTTTAGTTTTTAAATGTTGAAAGTAATGGATGAACAGCATTTAGCTTTTCTTCTGATAAGGATTTCAAAATTTCAATACACTCATTTTGGATTTCAGAATATGGAGTCTCGGAGTTTAGATGACGATTGAAGTCTTCTATTGTGTAACCGTAGCTATCTACAATGTGATAAATTCTTTTTTTTGATAATTCAATTCGCCCATTCTCTATGTGGCCAATCGCACTTTTACTATAACCACAGACTAAGCTGGCTTTGTACTGAGATAATCCTTTTAAAATTCTTAAAGACTTCAATGCTTTGGTTTCTTTTGATATTATTCTTTTGTAACTTCTCCTCAAAGAATTTTGTTCTATTATCTTGGGCCTTCTCTGGATCGTGGCGTTTATCAAATTGTTTAGCTTACCATCACGACAGTTGCAAAAATCTTCATATGAAACCCCATAGATCTTTAAAAACTGTTGCAGTTTTGATTCTAAAATTGAAGCACGACCGTTTTCATACTTTTCAATTGTTTTATAGTTAAGGCCTAACATCACGCCGACTTGTTTGCGACTGATCCCTTTTAACTCTCTTATTTTTTTAAGCGTAAAACCAATTAATTTCATATCTTCTTGCAATTTATCCTCCTGTTTTTGTGATTTTTTGACCATCACTCTGCTA
The DNA here is from genome assembly GCA_937980625.1 of uncultured Bdellovibrionales bacterium. Taxonomy (GTDB): domain Bacteria; phylum Bdellovibrionota; class Bdellovibrionia; order Bdellovibrionales; family UBA1609; genus JAHDIR01. Next base: position 1,928 of record CALJPJ010000099.1, on the reverse strand, counting down.
GCGTAGCGCTCTCCGAAAAAAAGCAATTTGTGCCAGTGGGGCGCGACCAAAAAAAATTAGTTTTGTTAATAAGTTAAACTGAGGATGTTGCTACGATAGACTCATTAAATTACAGTGCTACGGACTTAGCCAAAAACTTAGCCAAATTTAGCAAACGACAGAAATTTAGTGAAATCTCAAGAAAGAATTGAGAAGGTTTTAAGACCTAAGTTACTGAAACTATTAGTTAATAAAATTAGTAAGTTAGAATATTTTTTTGAATTTTGCTGAAATCATTGACCGATAAATGGTGGAGGATACAGGGATCGAACCTGCGACCTCAAACATGCCATGCTCGCGCTCTCCCAACTGAGCTAATCCCCCACATAATTTTTTATACTCTACTTTAAATTAGTCTCTCTAAGTACCTTAAACCTTTGACAGAATCAAGCATTGATAATTTACTTTATGCACATTGGTTAATTGCCATTTTTTTAGTCAGTTGGCGCGGCTCGTATAATACTTAAGTAGTTGATCTCTGCTAAATTTGTACTAATCTACCCAACATTATTAAATTCTATGAGGAGAAGTTATGCACAATTTATTTGCACTTACTTTTTTGGCTTTTGCCAGTTTAACTATAGCTACTTTTACCAGTCCAGTTTATGCTGTCAACCTAGCTGACCGTGTAGGAATTGGTTACACCCAACCTTTTTTATCCTTAGATTTAGACTCGGTCCAAGCCAAGTACTCACCAACTAATTCCTTTTCTCTTGTTGGAGCCCTTGGAATTAATACAAGAGATGACGACTCCTCATTTGGCTTTTTAGCTAAAGCCCATAAAATTGTTTTTCATGAGACCAACCTAAACTTTTACTTAGCAGGTCATGCAGCCTTTGTGAGCCAAGAGTTTAAAGTGCTTGGTAAGTCTGAAACTGAAAGTGGAACTGAATTTGCTGTCTTAGCCGGTGTTGAGTTTTTTATTCCAGGCCTTGAAAACCTTGGTATCTCTTTTGAAACTGGGTTTGGCATTTCATCTTTAGGCGAAGGAGTTACGTTTAAAACTATTGCCCATCACCCATTTCAAGCCGGAATGATTTTTTACTTTTAATTTAATTTAATTTTAATTACTAATTTAAAAAGGATTTTACAATAATGTCTAAAGAAATAATTTTTACTGAAAATGCTCCCGCTCCTGTTGGCCCATACAGCCAAGCCATTCGCACTGGTAATATGCTTTATTGCTCAGGCCAAATATCTATTGATCCCAAAACTAATGAAATATTCACAGGCGATATTCAAAAACAAACAGAAATGGTTATGGAAAACATACGAGCAGTTTTAACTGAAGCTGGCCTTGGCTTTGACAATATAATTAAAACCATGATTTTTATTACTGATATGAATGATTTTTCTAAAGTAAACGAAATTTATGCAAAATACTTTCCTGAAAACCCACCCGCTAGGTCTTGCGTTGCTGTGTCTACATTGCCTAAAAATGTAAATGTAGAAATTGAAGTCATCGCACAAAAGGCTTAATGAACTTTAAAGCTTATAGTTTTTTATTTTTTAGTCTCTTATTTTTTACTTTTTGTTTACTAAGCTACTTAAAAGCTAATGAAATACTAAATACAGAAGTCACGTCTTGGACTCAACCCGTAAGTGCTGACTGCGCTGTTGTTTTAACGGGCTCAGAAGGGCGAATCCAAAAAGGCTTTGATTTACTTTCACAAAAAAGAGTTAAAAAAGTTATTATCTCAGGTGTATTTTGGGGAGCTGGCTATGAGGAAATCTTTCCTCAGTGGCCTTTTTACCCAGAAATATCACAAGACGACATCATATTAGAAAAAAGATCGCTCACCACCTATGGTAACGCCAAACAGAGTTTACCCCTAGTGGAAGCTTTAAACTGTAGAGACATTGTGCTAGTCACCTCCCATATTCATTTA
>CALJPJ010000098.1 GCA_937980625.1 uncultured Bdellovibrionales bacterium | reverse complement strand
TCTACGCAACTCTTCACCTGTAGTTTTACTCTGTTTGCTCCTCGGCGGTAGAGCTGTTGGATTTCATCAATTGATAAAGCTTTAGAGAATAATGCAACTTCATCAATTAAACCATAAAGCGCAGAACTTCCACCTATATTTTGCCCTAAATATAGAGAGTTAAATTTCTCACTTGAACTTGTTGTGTTTAAGGCTTGGTTATCTAAAATTCCATCTATGTATATGTAAAGCTTATCATCATTTTTTTGGATAACTAGATGGTGGTAGTTGTTGTCATTTATTCTAGTATTAGAAGTTAAAGTAAATGCATTAGTTCCATCATTTCTTGAATATAAAACTTTACCAGAATTAGTGTGACCTTGATTGTAAATAGAAATGGTATCATACCTAGTACTCGGAGATGTTATACGAACGGCAATACGGTTTATAACATTTCCTACGTCAAGTTGTTGCTCTGATATCTTAATCCATATGCTAAATGTAAAGTTATCATTAAAACCAGTCTCTAAATTTACATTTCCTAAAATATCAACTCGATCATCTACACCATCGAAAGAAATGCCCTTGGAAAATTTTCCCTCTGAACCAAAATCTATTCCTCCACTTTCAATCCCATGTATATTATTTCCAGAAAAATCTTGTATATCCATATTAAATGGACCGACCAAATCAGGTAATAGTTCATTCATCGGCCAATAACCAACAAGTTGACTACTTAGGTCATCAGAGAGTGATAAGTAATCAGAGGAACTCTCACTATCTTGATCACCATCACCATCAAAATCACCAACTAGTTCTTTACCAAAAGGTAAACTAGTCGACCAACTTAAATCAGGCCAAGTAGACATTGTACTTCCTAAATCTATAACTGTAGAGTCATAGTGACTCGCGTATTTTTGTTTTTGTCGCTCGTAAATTTGAGCTATATCTTGGTGCGACAACTCTATATTCCAAACTGCTACATCATCAATTAGGCCGGCAAAACTTTCACCATAGCCACAAATCCCTATATAAAACCGGCCGGAATCATTCACACCATTATAGGGGTTAGAATTTGAGCCAGAGAGCTTGCCATTAATATAAACTTTTAATCCGTTGGCCGCTCCAACAGCTACAACATGAGTCCACTGGTTGATACTCACAGGATCGGAACTTGTTACTGTGTCGGCATAGGTGTTTTCATAAAATCGGAGAAAATCTCCACCAGTTAGGGCCATACGATAGGCAGTATTTTTACAAACTATATTTCCACTTGCTAGAGATCCATCAGGCCGAATCCAAGCTGAAATTGTGATTGCAGTTGGGTCGAGATGGCCACCTACTGGATCCAAAATAGAAACCCAACTCCCTGCAGAGCTAAAGTCACCGGCTGCAGAACCTATCTTTGGCTCAGTGCTAAAATCTGAATTTACATTAGGAATTAGTGGTGCTGAGAAAGAAGAAGAGTCTTGCCAATTGCCATCCATTTTCCAATAACCAACAACACTGTCCCACTTAGGAGTCCAGGCTGGAGAGAGTTGAGTAAAGTTCCTAGATTGAATATCATATACTTTTCTTACTTCTTCAGTAGATAATTCAGTATTATAAATTGCCAACTCATCGATTTCACCTTCAAAACGATTGTTATATACAATTTCATAATTTTGATTACTTAATAAACTTGAACTTGAACAAGCACTTGTTGTCTCTTTCAAAACGCCATTTACATATATTTTAAAACCTATTCCATTTTTAAATGTCACAACAATATGATTCCACTGATTAAGAGTAATCAGATCACTTGATGTATTATAGGAGCATTGAGTTCCTGTGCCAACACCATTACCCAGTCCAAGAGATAAGTTTCTACCATAACGAAGAGATAGATTTGGCATCCTTTCTTCTATAATATCTCCGCCAATAATTCCTTGGAAAATTTGAGTATCATTTGTAGTGAACACCCAAACAGACTGACTATATTCATTTGTACTAAAGTCAAAGCTTGTCGAGTTGATAGATACTTCACCATCAGAACCATCGAATGACCCCGCTGCTGTTCCAACTTGCAAATTAGCCGTTGAAAACGTCGCATCTCCCGTAGGAGAAGCCAATCTTTGATGTACACTCTCGTCGTTCCATGACTGATCAAACCTCCAATAACCGATCAAACTAGAGTTTTTATCAGAAATAATATTTTTTATATTAAACACTGAGGCTAATTTATTTTCTAATAACCCTAAGCTACCATCTTGGATATTGTAATAAGACCCTACATGTTTTCCATTGTTAAAGTCATTTCCAGATTGTTCAAGATCTAAGTTTTTTAATTGTGCTTTACCATTTTTAATTTCAACAAAGGTTTCATCAAACTCAAAATTATTACTATTACTAAAAGGCCAAGTACTATCAAAAAATGACCCCAGAGTAACTTCAGTCTTGTTATAACTACATGACAATGAGCCTACAGACATTAGTAAAGTGACTATATAATATAAAAATTTTCTAAATATATTTATAACTTATACCTTTTTAAACCTCGGTCATTTATCGGCAAAGCTGAATCTTATCTTTATAATTAACACTGTTCCTTAGTCTCTATAATGACATTGTATGATATACTTATTATATAATAATATTCATATATTCTCAGAATGAGTCATTTATCTTATTAAAATTGTAAGCGCTTATTTAAATAAAAAAATTGTAAAATACTTATTTAAAAATCCATAATTTAACTAAAAGTAATCTATTGTGAAGCTAACAATACTTAATTATTACATAAAAAATTGTCTACTCTAATTTTAGGTAAAAGCAAATGGTAATATTTACATAACAGGGATAGCCTTAATTAAGGTTTAAGCACTGCTTTATCATCGAAGTTTTCATTTTTTAGCTAAAAGTTTTCAGATATTTTGATTTCTGTCAAGACTACTGATAACTCATGTCTTTTTCATGTTTTATTTGGTATAAAAGGGAATATTTTGCGAGGAGGTAAAATGAAATACATAGTTTTCTTAATATTAATATTCCATAACTTCAGTTTCGCCACAAGTAAACCTAATCAAGCTGACGAAAGAGTGACTTCTCACCTACAAGTTGTTGATGTAGAATGCGTTAAAACTGATAATGGCGGCGGCAAATTAACAGTTAAAACTAATCAAGATCTAGGAGGAACATTTTATATCGCTTCTCTGACTACTGACGTCTATTGGTCTATAGATTATTTATGTAAAACAATTTCAATATTAAAATCTTCTGAAGCATACGTCACATTGAGAATAACTAACGAGAAAAGCCCGCAAGCTGAAAACGATGTTGTTCAAGCCAAGCTTGTGTCAATTGACTTAGCTCCATTCAATGACTAAATCAATTATTTTACTGTTGCAACCTGAGGGGAAATCCTCCCTCGGGGCTAATAAATTTTATCCAAGAAAATAAACACCATAACTAAGAACAATCAATATCACTGCCTGCTTGAAACAAGCAACGTCAGATTTTTTTAAAGGCAAAATTTAATAATTTTATAGATATTTTTAACTAAAATAAGAGTTCCAATAGCAAAAGAAAATTTGCTATTGGAAAAATAATTTTTTTATTCACAAGTAGCGCTACTAGGAACCACAGCAGTAAAAGTGTATGGTCCTCCACAAGGAAAGTCAGGGTTTACCTGCTTTACTTGAACTTCAACCTCTAGAGAACAACTCTCAGCTTCGACGACATACTTCTGCATTTGCCCTTCAATTTGCTGAATACCTTTTATGCTCGATCCAGTCATTTTAGTCCTCACATCTTGACTGTTAACAATAGCGTTAAGATTACCTAACTCAAAATAATTTACCGGCGGTGGCTGGCAAGCCAAAGCATAAGCACTAGATAATGAAAGTAATAAACCAATTACAAAATTCATAAAAACCTCCTACAGTTCACAAATTTATTCTAGCTCTATCATCTAAAACCCTAAGTTAAAAACAAAGGACGCTAATATTGTAAAAACTTCTAATATAAAAATTTTACGACTAATCTGCATGTGGAAAAATTAAATTTTATTAGAAACACTCGACTAAGCCAAGACAAAATTATAGGAATTTTTTTCCATGTTTACCAACCAGCCCATGATTTGTCTCGACTTACTTATTGTTTTTATAATTTAGTGAGAGCCAACTAAATGAATTAAATATTTAGTCCGACAACTATGTATGATGTATTTAAAAAAAATTATACTGTTGGCAGTCTTTTTTTCACTTACAGCTTGCGGAGAGAATAACAACCACTTGAATCCCTTGAGTGAGAAAGAAAATCAAAAGTCAGAAAACACTGAACTCCCAGGTGATGACACGTTACCTATTAATAGGTGGCCAGCATTTGACTGGGATAACAAACATCAAAACTATTTGCAATGGAACCGAATTACTTTTAATGGAATCACTAATTATGGCCTAAACCTTTTAAGCCGAACCCCATCAGATATAAAAAGTTTTTGTCCAAAGTACAAATCCTTAAATGAAGATGAAGCAAAACTCTTTTGGGTGTCTTTACTGGCAGCAATGGCAAGGTATGAAAGTGGCTTTAACCCAGAGGCGTGGTATAAAGAAAACTTCAAAAACTCTGAGGGTGAGTATATAATTAGTCGAGGTTTACTTCAGTTATCAAGGCTAAGTTCAAGAGCTTACGGTTGCCCCGTTGAAGACGCCACTGATTTGCATATCTCAAAAATAAACCTTGAGTGCTCAATTCGGATTTTAGATCGCTGGATTGGTCGCGATGGTGTAATTTCTAATAAAAACTCCTCTGGCAAATGGAGAGGAGGAGCCCGCTACTGGGCTGTTCTTAGAAAAGCCAGTACTTTAGCTAAAATTAAAGATAAAACTAATCAATTCGAATTTTGTAACTAATTTATTTTCTCTTCAATAATTCAGATATTAGCTTTTCTCTTAAGTCATGAATAGACGAGTATTTGTTATTTAAAAGCTCTTCGCCGCGAGGAAATATTTTACAAGGGTTAGGGTTTTCTGATCCCCATGGCATACAATTGCTCCTATAAATTTGTAAGGCATATTGCCTTTTTCCAGTATAATAATCAACAGAAACGTCAATCCTATCTACAGGATAATCTTCATCACCAGTTTTTATTCTCCATTGACTTCCAATATGACCAAAACGATCACCTCGATACGTATATACTTCAGAGTTAAAATTATTATTAATTTCACTGGCCATATTAATAGTTTCAAGTAAGCCTTGAGAATTTGGAACAATAATCTTTTTATCACCTGACTTTAAAACCAAGTTACCTCTTTTACTTTCAAAAGCCTCCATCATAGGCTTGGATATGCCATCATAGTCACCTCTTTCAAGCTCATTAGTAGTATCTGAACCACCAAAATGAATTACCTTTAAATTTAACTTGGAAGAAGAGGGCTCTCTCAGCTTTTCATTTTTCAAATTATTATGGGCACATGAAAGTAAAAAAAATATATATACTAATATAAAAAATAATTTCATTAACTTCTCCTAAGTTACTATTTTAGACTGTCACAACATTAGTTTGAGAGCAACCTAGCTTACTGAAGCAAGACCAAAGCCAAGCTTAAATTGATTTATTTCTATTCATTGATCGCCAGTTGTTCCAATCTATGAATGGAAACAACGAAATGATTGCAGGTAAAGCAGATAATGATAACACTGTGGCTCCAAAAAGCCCCCACCCTAGCACTAAAGCTAATGGCTGCACAAAAGTATCAACACCCCCTATGCCATAAATTGTGGGTGCCAAGCCAATTAAGGTTGTTATCGTAGTAATAATAATTGGACGTAAACGCCTAACACCTGACTGTATTATTGCCTCTTTAAAATCAACCCCTTCTCTCAGTCTATCTTGCAAGTACTTCATTAAGATGATTGATATATTCACCACGACACCAGAAAGTCCAACAATACCAATAATACCCATTAATGAAAATGGCTGACCATGAAGCTTCAGCGCCCATATCACACCAACCAACCCCATGGGAATCGTTGAAAACACAAGAAAAGGATACAAAATAGAGCCAAAAAGTAAGCTAATAATCATAAATATAATTATTAAAGCTAAAATGTATAACTTCATAGTATCTTTCAAGGTATCCAATCGCTTTTTCTCTCCCCCACCAGTTTTAATTTTTACAGTGGGATATTGTTTTTTTAAATTCGCTATAAAGGGCCTTAGTTTAACATTTGCTTCTTTGCCAGTTATAATCGTATCATCGACTTCTGCAAAAACTGTTATTGTTCTTAGGCCATCTAGCCGCTGAATGGTTGATGGACCTTTCTCTTCAATTAACTTTGTAAATATTGACAAAGGTACCGCTTGCCCAATTTTATTTCTAACTTTCAACTGAGTTAAATCTGTAGCTAAAAGATCAGTATCATTTGATACGCCCACTAAAATCTCTACTTTTTCATTATTTTTTAAAATTTCACTGGCAACAACACCTGTGGAGGCTGAAAATAAGGTTCGAGATATATCAATAGGGTCAATACCTTCAGCTACAGCTAATGAATTATTTATTTGGTAGCGATACTTTATACTGTCACCGTCTAAATCTGTTTCTATACTATTAACACCGTCTATCTTTTTTAACTCAGTTTTTATTAGCCCAGCTATTTCTTCACCCACTACTAAGTCTCTGGATGCAATCTCTAACTGCACTGGCTTACCTACTGGCGGCCCAGGGCGTGCAATAGTTAAAGATGTTTTAACATTATTATTTTTAGAAAACTCTTTTAACGATGTTTTAATTTCTTTTAAAACCTTTTTTTCTCTGTGTATAAATGTTGGGTCACTGGTGAAAGAAATGTTAATTTGCCCTAAATGAGAAGCTGTCTGTCGACTCCCAGCTGCCCCCCCAGTTCTAACTTGGCCAATATTAGATGAAAAACTAGAAAAATCTTTTCCGTTTTTACTTTCCAATTCTTTACTTAGTTTTTTTACAACCTCTAATGTTTTATCTACAGGTGAATTTTTGTCGAGTTCAAGTCGAACACTTACACCTTCCAAGCCTGTTGCCGGAAATAAAGTAAAACGATCAAATAATGTCTTACCTTGCATAATTGAAGCAACTGAAAATGCTAATACAATGAAAACAACTAGCCATCTAAACTTAATAGTCCACCTTAAGTACTTTTCATAAATAACTTCTAATTTAGTAAAAAAAGACTTTCTTTTCGAGACAACCTTCATGAGTTCGCCAGAGTGCACAGGGAGTATTAATAAAGCCTCAAATAATGAAGCTAAAAGCATTACAATAACTGTTAAGGGAATTACTTTTAAAAACTGCCCCATAATGCCTTCCATAAACATAATTGGTAAAAAGGCAAATACAGTTGTTAGCACAGTGGCAATGATTGGAGTTGATATCTCAGACACACCTTTTAAAGAGGCCTGCATAGGGGTTAAACCTTTTTCTAAGTAAGAATAAATATTCTCACAAACAACAATAGCATCATCCACTAGCATTCCTAACACTATAATCAAACCAACTAAAAATAAGGAGTTCATTGTATTTCCCATTAAATACAAAGTAATGATCCCACCACAAATAGCTACAGGAATACCAATTGATGTTACAATAGCTGATCTAATATCTAAAAAAATCATTAATAATATTAATACTAAAATTAAACCAAATATAGCATTTTGGGTAACAACAGACAGACGATCTCTTACTCGCTTAGCTTGATCATTATATAATTTATAACTTAAACCTTTAGGTAAATTCGCCTTATATGATTCAAGTTCTTTATTTACTAAATCAACAGTCTCAACAATATCAGAAAAAGGTTTTTTTACTATTGTTAGTAAGGCTGCATTTTGACTGCCGTATAGGTTTTTAATTTGGCTCTTTTCTGTTTCGTACTCAATATTAGAAATGTCTGCTAACTTTACTTGTCGGCTTGAGTCGTTGCTTCTAATTACAAAATTTTTAATTTTATCTATATCGCTATAACTTTCTCCTACGGTAATACCTGCTGATAATTTTGAGTTTTCAAGTAACCCTCCAGGCCTTTCTTTAGACCACAAGGAAAGGCCTCTAATCATTTCAAGTAATGTAATATCAAATTGATTTAATTTTTTAGGATGAGCCATTACTTTTAGCTGTAAATCCTCTAAACCAATATAGCTAACACTTTGAACTCCAGGGATTTTTTTAATAAAATCTTTTATTTTCTCAACTTCCAACTTCATTTGAAACGGTTCTAGCTCGCCATACAAAGCCATACCTAATATAGGTATATTTATAGCTTTCACTTCTGAAACTATTGGGTTTTCAACTTCAGTAGGTAAGTTACGAACCTCTAACACTTTACGACGAATTTCATCTGTAACCTTACTAACATCGGGATAATCATCATCGATTTTTACAGATATGGATCCAGCCCCTTGAAAGGAAACTGAACGAAACTCCTCGACACCATCAACCTCAGAAACTTTATCTTCAATAGGATCAATCACTAACTCTTCTATATCAGTAGGTGAGGCGCCAGGATAAACAGCTACTATATTCACTCTGTTAAAATTAACATTGGGGCGAGCTTCTCGTTGCATTTTAAAAACACTTATAGCACCAACAATAATAATAATAATTGTTATGTAATGAATAAACAAACTATTTTTTAAAACCCATTCAAAAATTTTCATTTACTATTATACCTACTAAAATACTGGAAATAATCTAGATAATCTAAAATACTAGCAACAGCTGCTATTCGAGTTGTACCTAGCTGCTTTTGACTTTGTATTAAAACTTTTTGAAATTCAGATAGAGTTAAGTAATCAATTCGGCCAATTTTAAAATCACGTCGAGCTTCGTTCAAAACTAAGCGTGATAACTTGACATTGGCTAAGCTGGTTTCATAATTTTCAATAAAAATTAAAATATTTTTAGACAGCAAATCAAATTTATATTTACTTGTTGATTTTTCAAGAGCTATTTTTCTTTTTAAAATTTCTTGCTGAATCTGGTTTGTTTGTAACTTTGAACTCACTTTTCTGTTTTTAAATGGTAAATCTAACTGTAAACTTCCCATAATATATGGATTTGTAGAGTCCAAAATGTTTTCATGAGACTTATCAATCTCTTTATCTAAGCCTCTAAGTCCTAACTTTAATTCAAATAGTAATGGAACTTTAGAATCAGCTATTAGCTCTTGACCCTCTAGCTTTGCGACCCTCAGTTGATTTTTATAAAGTAAGATCCCTTCTCTTTTACTTAAATCAAGATTTGTTTTATTCTGTTCAACATTTTTATACAACTCAACAATTTCATTAAAAAAGCTGTTAATTTCCATTCGGCTTATATCTGCTGCCTCTAAGCCAAACTCATTAACTAATATTTCGTGTTTTTCTGACAAGCTCTTTGTTAAATTTCTCTCAACGACCTTACAGTCATTCATACTTTTTAAACTCAATAAATAATCTCTTTTTGGTATGGACCCAATTTTAGACTTATTCCTGAGTTTGTTAGACTGACTTCTGGTCTCACGACATAAGTTTTTCTGAAGTTTTACTTCTTCTTTTTGTTCAAGCAAACTTGACAACGTTAACAGTGAGTTCACTAATATTAATTTCTTTTTTACTTGCTCATTAATACCTGTAACATTCGATAAGCTTTTTACCTTACTTTTGATCGACTTGCTTTTTCCATAAAATAAATCCTGTATTATGTTTGTTTTAAAGGTTAAATTAACATCAGGAGATAAATAATCTAGTTCTGGTCTAGACTGAAATAAAATTGAATTTTTAGTTAGAGCGTAAGATAATTTAGTTTCAAATCCTTGGCTCCATTTTTTATTTAAGCCCAAAGAATAATTATAGCTGGTTGTGGTTTCTGGAGAAAAAAGAGAGGTTGCCACATCTTTAGAGTCCGAGTACTCTCCACGTAAATAAGCGGAAACATCAAATTGAGCCAACTCAATGTTATTAACCAATAAATTAGACTGACTTTCTAACTCAACCACTTGATACTCTACAGAGTTTAATTGAACTTTTCTAAGAAAGCTTTCCACTAGCGTCCTTGATAAGACACTTTGAGAAAGCAATAAAGTAAAGATGCTTACTAATAGTTTTTGCATAGCCCCTCATTAAAAATTTAACGGGAATATAGCATGTTTTTAGTTTGGCTGTACTTTTCTATTTTAATTTAAAACTATTTCAGACATGGCGTGTCTATTAATAATTCCAAATTCTATAAAATAATTCCCTAAAATCTATGTTTGTTTAAATCATAATGTGCTCAAAACGGCTCCTTAAAGGAGAACTCCGCGCATTATAATTTAAATAAGGGTGTAGGTTTGGGAGTTATTGAAAAAATTGGTATAAGTTAGAAAAATAATAAGTCCTATTTCAAAAAAAAATTAGCTTTTTATTTGTCCTTTTTCAACTCAATTAAGCTTATATTTCAAAGCTAAATACCTACTTTAATTAAACTTCGAATCTTTTTTGATTTATAACCTAAACTCGCTAACCCTAGACTTTCGACTGGTTCCAAAAAGAAACCATTGTTTAACGCTGCTCGATTAAGGTCTAATTAATAAGTACAAAAAAATCTTGTAATTCAACATAGGAGCCATAGACATGAGGTTAATAGCAATTCTATCCATTTTATTTAGCGTAAATATTTTATTTGCAGCTAATAACAATTTTGAAAACATCGATAACTTGAATATAACAGATGCTCAGTGGTCAAACCTGGCCAACTCAATTGATCACTTAGACCTCCCCCATTCCTTTAGCAAGCAAGGCCCTTGTGTCGATGCTGACACTAAAACTATGCATGAAACATATGCAGTTAGTTTTGACCGCGAAGGTCAGCTATGTCGAGTTTATGACTTAAGCTTTCCCCACTTAGGCTTAATTTTCAAAAGAGGAAAAAATCGATCTTTAACAACTATTCCTGCACAAAATTTTACTCGTCGAGATTTTGCTAACTGGATCAATGGCAATTACGCAAAAGTTTATGAAAGTGTTGAAAGTTTTCAAAACCAAAAAATTGACAGAACACATAAACAACTTTCTCCTTGGGTAAAGAAATTACGCTTTAAAAAAGGAACTGCCGCCTTTGCCAACTTTACATCTAGCGAGGAAATACCACACAGCTTTTATGCTTCAGACGTAGAAATTGGTCGCAAACTAACATTTAGTAAATACAGAAAGATTCAACTTAAACGAGTTTTGAAACGATTGGCTAAATCACAAAATGGCATTAACAATCTGAATGAATGGGAAGCCCTAATTGACCAACCAGAAAGTTTACTTAAAAAGATTAGGTTCGACTGGAATAGCGTTAAAAAAGTTTATGAAATAGCCATTGAAGGCCAGTTTTTACCAATCAATGGTCCTATTGCTCTCGTTAATTTTGACAGACCCCACAAAGTATTTGTTGAAGGTCTTTTAAGACGAGTAACACAAATGGCTTTTGAACAAATTTTTAAAAGAATTCCAAGCTTGAGTGGACGAGTGATTGGCTTAGCAGTTAATGAAGCCTTCGTTACCCTCGATGCAGCTTACGCCTATCAAATGAACAGACTAGAAGCCAGCCTAAAAGACTCTTTAAAAGAAGACTCTCTCATTTTATCCACTCAAGAGGCAAAGCGTGGTTTAAACCATGTTTATATTGGTCAAGTCGATTTAATATCTGAAGCTATTTTACGTATGGCTCAAGGACAAAAGTTTCCTTGGAACAAACTTGAAAAACTTGGTCGTAAACAGCACTTCCAAACTGAAAAAACAAGAGATATTATGATGGATGGAAGCAATAACTACTTAGTAAAAAAGAAAGGCTGTGCCACTGAGTTTAAGTTTGAGTACTTTTCAAATTGCCAAACAAGTGATTCAACTAAGCTATACACTTTAATCAGCCAGTTTAATGTTTTTAGCTATAACTTTGGCCCATCACAAATATTTGATTATCAACAACCTAAATCTGTTTTAACAAAAAGGTCAATCAGCTACTTATTATCTATTGGCTTATCGGTTACCAGAACTCCAATTCCAAGATGGATCACCAATAACCTAATTACCTATCTTAAACAATTTGCATTTTCTGGCACTTCGGAAGAAGCCTATTTAGTTGCAAAATTAAATATTAAAAACTTGAGAGAAGGGCTGTTGCCTGCTGAAAAGCCGTTACTAAACAGCTTATACTTGCAGAACTTAAATATATTTACACCAAAATCTAGCCGCCATGAAGCAAGAATAATTTCTGCTAACAAAAAAATATTAGGTATAAACTAAGGGAGAAATAAAAATGAATAAATTAATTTTTTTACTAATAATAAGTATGTGTTTACCTAGTTTTGCTTCAAGAGTTGCTGTTATAGACTCTGGTAATGACTATGAACATCAACACCTAAAAAACAATGCTCTTATAAACCCAAATGAAACTGATGATAATCGTGTTGACGACGACGACAATGGGAAAGTTGATGACTACTATGGATGGAACTTTGCTGATAACCGCGGGCAAGTTTTCACCAAAGAACACCTAGAGTATATCAACCCAATTGTTTACCCTATATTTAAAGTCATTGCTAAAATTCAAGGTGAAACAGCTACAGATGAGGATATAAAATATTTTGATGACAACTTTCGTAACCTACCAAGTGAACAAAGAGCAGAAATGGCCATTGATTTAAACTTTTTTGGCCAATACGCACACGGCACACATGTTTCAGGAACAGTTAAGTTTCAAAATCCTGATGCGCAAATTATGTCACTTAGAGTATTTCCAGATACTGCTCCTGGTTTTATGAAAGATAAAAAACCAGGAAAAATTAAAGACATTCTATATGGAGTTTTAGCTTCTTTTGCTAACGGACAATTTAAAGCCTCTAGCCAATACTTAACAGAGCAAAAAATTGATATTGCTAATATGAGCCTTGGTGTGCCGCTTGAAATGTTAGCGAGGCAGTTTTTAAAAATTGGGGGAAACGACAATCCTACTGATGAGGACGTTCAAAATGAAACTCAGTTTTTATTTAAAAAATATGAAACTCATGGCATTGAGTGGATGAGTTTATCTCCTGATACACTATTTGTTATTGCCTCAGGCAACGCTGGAACTAATAATGATTTACTTCCAGTTTTTCCAGCTAATGTTAATGCCGCTAATAAAATTACTGTGGGCGCCTCCCATGGTTTTCGAAAGTTAGCTACATTTTCTAACTATGGTTTTACAACAGTTGATATCGTA
>CALJPJ010000097.1 GCA_937980625.1 uncultured Bdellovibrionales bacterium | reverse complement strand
TACCATAATCAGAAGCACAGATACTACCCACAGTTCCTCTCAATAAATTTCCATATTCAAGTAAATTATTTTTTGGCAAAGATAAAGCATAGTACCTAGTTCCATAGTATCCAATTATTCCTTCTAGTGGGTTTGACTGTTCGTTTCTACAGTTAAAATCTTGCTTAAGTTCAAAGGTGTTTCTTTGTGAAACAGGAATTGTTTGGTCTCCAGGGTTTATAATTATGGAATGCACGCTAAACGTTTTATTTTTACCTAACCTTGAAAAACTATGAACTAATGACTCTGGCGTATCCCAGTTTGGATCTAGAAAAAAACCAGATCGATTTCCGCCAAAAACTCTTTCATCAGCATCTGATAAAACTACAATTGCAGTATGGGCATCTGGCCTAAAAAATGTCTTATTATAGTTTACAGCTAAATTTGCAGCATAAATTCCTCTCACGTCTCCTGATGGGCAAGTTCCATTGTGTAAATCACAACTTAGAGTTTCTTCTCTTGTTATTGAGTCTGAAAAAATTTGACTAATCGTACTTTTACTCATTCCGTTAGTATTTGAGATCGTTTTTGAACCATTGCTAAGTGTAACAAATTGACCACTTTTAACAGGATCTTTTGTTATATCCGTTGTCATTATTCCAATTTTAAAATCCATCGACCAGATTGAATCAATAAATGTGGGAAATCTATCAGCCATTTTCTGTTGTTCAGCGTACATTGATTTAGAATTATCTATAATGAATAATATATCAATTTTTCCAACCTTTATATCATGTGTATATATACAGGTTCCGTCTTTTGTAAACTCACCAGTTAAGCCTGGAATATTATTAGCTTCGAAACACTTTTCATTTGGTGTTGTACTAAAATTATTTTCATCACAACCAATTTGAAATAAAAAGCTAAACATAAACATGAATAATATAAATCGTGAATGACTAATTCTGTTCATAAATATCCTCCATAATTATGTTTTACAATTGCTATGCCATAAACTTATTATTCCTAACTATTTATTTTTATTAACCTTTACTATGGTGAGGTCCTTTTATCTAAATGACTAAAAGTTATGATTATAATTGATTTTTACTTTAACAGAAAAAAACTAATTATTTCAACACCTTATAGTGACTGAATCTTTTAATTGAAAATGACACTTTTTGCTGAAAGTTTATAAGGTGCTAATTTTATTTCACTATCCACGCTTAATAAACTACTACTTACAAAAACTGCTAGCCTCAATACAAAGTCCCAGCAAACAAATTCAAATTCAAATTCAAATTCAAATTCAAATTCAAATTAAAAGTAAAAGTAAAAGTAAAATTAAAATTAGCTTCAAGTTCTTCATCATTGAGTTGCAATTATACTTGCAAATTAAATGGTGGTACTGTGTATAAAGCTAATTGCAAAATATATCAGATAAATAACCCAAATAATTTGGACACATTGCCAATTAAAGGTCAGTAATTTTGTTTATATCTAATTCCAATCTTAATTTTATAAACCAAGAAATCACTTAATAGTTTATTTCTTTATCTAGCTGCTAGTAAATAAAGTGTATCTTTAAGTAAATATTCAAAAATATATAGAATTCAAATTTATAAATAGAAGTACCATTTAAATGGCAAAATCTAAATTATTAGAAAATGAAGAGCATACTTTTCTTAATTGCTTTTAATCTTATAACTAAAAAAATCAAAAATATTAAAAAATATTGAACTCAATTGACTTTATTAAATTATATTTAATGAATTGGCTTTCAGAAAAAAATCTATCCAGTATTTAGCATATAATAAGAATTACATAACCATATTTTAATTTTTACAACTAATTAACATCAACTGATCCGTTTCTAAAAAGTGACTAACCTTTAGTTTTATAGGGCTGACCAAAATTGGATTAGCCCTAAAAACATTTAACAAAAATTTATTAATATAAATTGTAACGGTCAGGACTTGATCGTACAGTTGCCCTTTTAGCAAGCAGCATATTTTTTAAAGTGTCAGTCAGTTAAAATCTAGTTTCTTTTTACTCCAAACCTCCTTGCCAGCAAGGAGAGTTTGCATCGGAGTTCTTCCATCGCAGATTTTGCCTTGATGTGTTCTCTCATTGTTATAGTTATAAATCTATTTGTAATTCTTCAATAGTTGTATAAACTTTTTCCCTAAATGCAACTTGGTAGAACTTGCTCAAAATCGTACGGTGAAACCTTTTACCGATACCATTAATTTGTGGGTGTTTAACTTGTGTTTTAGTGTGATCAATACCTTCAACAGCAAGGTAAAGTTGATAGTCATGCTCATCAGGTTTGCCACAGTACTCAGTGCCTCTATCAGTCAATATTCTTAACATTGGCAGCTGTTGTTTCTCAAAAAATGGTATTACTTTATCATTAATCAAGTCTGCTGCTGTTAATGAAGCCTTCATGTTGTACAGTTTTGCCTGAGCCACGTTACTGTATGCCTCCACGAAAGTTTGCTGGTAAACTCTACCAACTCCTTTCAAAGTACTAACATAAAAAGTATCTTGACTGCCTAAGTAGCCCGGATACTCTGTTTCAATCTCTCCGTGAGCTTCTTTTTCTAATTTTTTTTTCAAGTGCCAGAACTTGAGCTTCAGTATAAACCAAACCTTCTTTAGCTGCTCTAGCTTCTAAAGCTTTTAATCTTTTTGAAAATTTCTCTAGATCATGTCTTAGCCATACACTTTAAACACCACCACCTGAGATAACAATGCCATGCTTTCTAAGCTCGCTAGAGACTCTTGTTTGCCCATAGGTAGGTTGTGTTTGTAAGAAAAATAGCATCTTTAATAAACTTTTCGACTCGATTCTTACGGTTAGGCTTCCTGCGATTAACTTCAAGTAAAGATTCTACTTAACCAGACTCAAAGGCTTCCTGGTATCGGTAGAACGATTCACGCGAAAAAGCCATGACTTTACAAGCTTTTGAGATATTACCTAACCGGATTTCTTCACTTGTCCACATCGTGAAGTGTCAAATCAAGTCGTAACTTCTACAGATAAGCTTCTGACAGACCTACTAAATAATTTTTTTTATTGCAAAATTAAATACACAAAGTAATCTCAGCTAATAAATCAAACTTCAAGTTATTTAGCTATTGCTGACCCCGCTACCTCTTCAAATAACTTGTAACTTTCTAATAATAACGTTGCTGAAGTCTTAAGTTGATTTTTTTCTTCATCCTGCATATTTAAGTTACGAAAATTAACTAAGCCACAATGTAACTTCTGAGAGTCTTTATATGATTCAACTAAGCTTGCTACTTCTGGCAAGAACTGCTTAGTATTCATTAATGGGTAAGTGATATGAGCTAAGCCAATGTTTAAGTCTTTAATAGCATTATAATACTTACTTAACTTACTATTATTAAAAGACTCACCAATTGCAAAGTAATCATTAATCACATCATGAGTAGGGCTACTCTGTTCATCATTTAATTTCAACTGTAATTGAGGAGCACTATACATATTAATTTTGTTAAAATGATAAAGATGGGATACACCTGCTAAGTGTTTTTCACAACCACTATAGGCATAATCAATCAACTTACTTAAAGCCAAGCGATAATGCTTTGTTAGCTCTAAGTCCTTCTTAATATCAGCGTACATAGATTCAAGGTTTATGTCATTAAGTTCATAATAATTAGCAAGCTTAAGTGCCTGAAAGTCGAGTTCTAAATTAGTAGCTGCTTGAGCATAAATATAAGCTAAATCGTGTTTCAAGAGTCTTAGAAGCCCTTCAAGACTTGCCTTAAG
>CALJPJ010000096.1 GCA_937980625.1 uncultured Bdellovibrionales bacterium | reverse complement strand
AGTAGCACCGAAGGTTTTAGCCCTGAAACACAAGTCTCTCTTATTCACCTAGAGCGTCACTTAAAGCATCTGTTAGTAGATTTTGATACCTACTATAATAAGTACTACACCGGTGATTACTACTTTAATCATAAAAACCTTAATAAAGTTGAAGACTCACAAGGTGAAAAAAACTTAAGTGACTTCATCATCAAACTTGAATCACTAGTGAACCAATTAGAATTCTCAGAAACTGAAAACTGTAGAAAATTTTCCAACACTTACACAAAAGTAATAAATAGTCTTATTGAAATGGCCACAGACTTAAAAAAATTAAAAAATAGCTTAAAAGATTATGAATGTTCAAAGTTTTATAATTTTTTGAGTAACTTTACTAATGACTGCAAGAAAAATGAGATCTTCAAAGATCGACGCTGGGCAAGTTTAGTTTTAACAAAAGTTAGATTAAGACTCATTAAATATATTATCGATACTTATAATTATTATTATATTCAAGGGCTAGCCAACAATATTGTTGGCAATCCAAATATTATTGACGTTAATTATGAAATTTGTAATGACAGCAATAGTAAGTATAATCTTCGCACTCTTTTTAATATCTCAAAAGTAACTGAAAACTACTTAGAGAGCATCAACATTAATAACACTCTAAAATCAATTAATATTGATAAAAGAAACTTTTTAGCTCTTGTTAATGAAGGTGATTACCAACGAAGAAATAGTATCGACAAAAAGGTTGAGTTTATCGGACTTATATACGGCACTAGTAAATTAACTAGCCCACTTAACAGGCTTTTAAAAGAAGCTCCAGCAAATTCTGGTCGCTTAAAAAAAATATTTTACGGCTTCAAGAATTTTTTCATTAGTGAAGTTTCGATTCCAGTTATTGTAGTCGCAGGTCTTAAGGTTAAAGATATGTACAAAAATTATTTACGCTTCACTAATGAAGTACTCTCTCTGATTAGCAACAATGACCTCACTAAGTTAGATTTAAATTACTTCCAAATGCTCTTAAAATCTTACGCTAAAACATTTACTGGCTTAAGAAATGTAGACTTAAATAATTTAAAACTGTCAATTAATAATCGATGTACACATCTTGAAGGAGTTTATAACAAAATAATGTCAACTCTAGAAGAGTGCCCTGGTTGTGTTTCTGATCTTGCTCACTCAAGCAGTGATTTCAGCATCAAGTACGAGCAAGAACTTGAAACCTGTAAAAAATAAAATTAAATCTAATTAAATTATCTCTGATGTCAGTAAAAGCCACAGTCAATATTAAATAATTTTTTTTCTTTGCGACAACCTTGTACCATTTGCCAATAAATCCTGGCATCTTCAAAAGGTTTTCCATCAATGCTTATGTTTTTTTCTAACCCTCCATCTGGCTGCCAACAATCATATACACATTTGTAACCCTTATAGTCCTTTTTAACCTCGTGAGGAATGGGTTCCTTTTTACTTCCTCCATAAGACAGCGCCAACCTACAGCTCAAACTACTTTCTACTATTTCAAAATTATCCCCTTCCCTCTTACAAATTGCTCTTAAAGACTTTAAAGGGTTATTCTCATTATAAATATCAAAGCCATTACTGACTCGTCTCTCATAATCTTTACCTTCTACTGATCTTTTACATGTCGCCGAGCAATGTTTTTTATTAGCGACTCGGTAGTCCTGACTGCTTTCGATAGCAAATTTTTTGAATTTAATTACTTTAGGACAACTATCTTTTTTTTTATTAGCTATTGAGTGCACAAAATGGATTACTTTTTCAATAAATGGTTCTTCTGAAGTTTCACTCCCTTTGGCCAACTCAAAACTAAAAGCACTCAACAAAAAGAAAACAAAAATTTTAATAAAAATATAATTCATCTCAATTTTATTTTAACTTAATTTAAACACTAATTTTACTTCTTACACTCAAACTCTATCTTTCGTGACTTTAGTCTAATATATAAGCAGTGAATGACAAATTTTGTCATTAAAAAAAACATCCTCAATTAATCATTGTAGTTTCAGTCGTTTAAAGTTTATTTTTTAGGCCTATTATTTGCTCTAAATCAGATATTAATAAATAAACAATTGGAGAGTTTATGAAAAAAGTAATTTACCGTTCTTTAAACATAGGCATAAGTGCCTTAATCATGTGTAGTACACCTACCATATCATTTGCCCAAAAAACTACGCCAAGTAAGCAAGCTGTAAAAAACTCTGCCCTGCAAAACCCTGGTCTTCAGATGATGTCTAGTAAAATAGCAGAACAAATATACTTCCTTAAAACCTATGAGTCTAACTTGGACACTTTTAAGCAATTACTAATTGCCCATGAAAATCAAGATAAAAGTGCCTTAGATAAATTTGGCAACGGCTACAATATAGCTGGCGTAGTACTAATCAGCTTATCTGCCTTCATGGCTTATAAATCTTATAAATGGTTAGGTAAAGGTGTACCAACATTTTTTTATGGACTTGGATCACTATTTGCTGGTGGAGTTGGCGCAAGTGCTATTGTCACTGGTGTTGTTAGTAAGGTAGCAGATAATGTAACGGATAGTGGCACAACAAAAGAATTAAAAGAAAAAATTGAAGAGACTGCAGCTCAAGTTAAGTCAGAAAAAGAAAGGTTAATAGCTGCCTTAGCGGAACTAGTTCCTAGTGATGATGATAAAAATGAACTATTAGCTTATATAAATAGCACTGACCATGGAAGCTTAACTAAAATTAATAGCCTTAAAGATGAAGTTAATAAACTTAAGTTAGCAATTAATTCAAACAAAAAAGAATTTGGTTTAGCTTCAGTTATTACTCTTAGCTATTTATTTAATATAACAAAAAAGAAGACTAATCTAAATAAAATAACATATGGACTGATGGTTCTATTTGGTGCAATTAGTGCTAAACAAGCTTATGACCATGTTTCACTTGATATTCAGCTATCTAATATTGAGGCTGTTATAATCGACTCTGAAGCTGAATATAAGGTTGAAATTAGTAATTTAGTTGATTCTGTTCTAACACCAGCTTCTAACTAAGAAATGAACAAATTATTTATAATTATTTTTATTTTTATAGCCCCCAAATTAAGTTATGGGGGGCTATCTTGTAATGCCGCAACCTCAGTTGATATAGCTATCACAGAAAAACTAACTCCTCACTTAAATAATGTTTCAGCTAAAACTAGTAAAAAAATTATAAAAAAATTATTCAAAAAAATTGATAAAAATAAACAAGTTTCTGAAAATGATGTTTATAATTTATCTAGGGTTTACTATAAAGCCTTGCGCAAAGGGCCTTTAAAAGAAATTATACAAAGATTTTCTAAAGATAAAATGATGAATGATCATAAGCTAACTGCTGAGTTTCATAATGAGCTCACTACTCTCTTAATGAATAGTGGTCAATTCAAAGAGGTCAATGGCCGTTGGGGACAGCTCACCAGTAACTTTAAAAGTAAATTTCAATATATATCATCTTGGGCTACTTATGCTGCCTTACATGGCTCCATCATTTACATGGACTATCTATTGTCTGGTACCGTCAATTTTATACCTTTATATCTACCTACTTTATTTAAAGATAACTTCAAAGAAAATAATAAAGCCAAAATTGCAACTAAATATTATACGTCAGTACTAAATACTACTTTTGCTACCCTTTTATCTGTGAAGCTAGCTGTTTTAGCTTTTGATCCAATGAATAGAACTGAATTCATTGAGGTTATTCAAAATCAATTTTTCAATAAAAACCAAAGTGAAGTACAAGCTGAAATTTACACTGAAATGTTTGACCTCACTGAAATTAAAGCAGAAAACGACCTACTCTTAAAAGAAGCCGAAGAATATCTGCGTATGATCAGAGAGAGCGATTCACAAGCTCAAAATTAAAACATAATATCGTAGCAACCAACTAAGTATATGGGGCAAAACTCCTTTTGAATTAATTAGTCTAGTTTTTTGATTATCAATAACTTTGTCTCAAAAATACAAAACCACAAACCTCAAAGCGAATAAGATGAAAAAACCATTCATGTATAAACTCTTAATTTTCAATTGACAATTTAAGTAAAATTTAAAAAAAATATTTGTAAGAGCAAAAAAATCATATAATTACAAGCACTTATAACTCTTAGAGTTGGCACTTAAATTGCTCAATTATATATTGAAGTTATATTAAAAGACAACACAAGGCACCGTAAATGAACAAAATCAAATTTAAAAAT
>CALJPJ010000095.1 GCA_937980625.1 uncultured Bdellovibrionales bacterium | reverse complement strand
TATAGAGTCTTTTTAATCAAAGGCCTGAGTGGGTCTAGAAGTTAGGGTTAAGCAGAGAAAAGCCTTAATATGAAATGCAAGTGATTTGATCTGGTAAAATAACTAGTAAATATAATTGCTCTAGGCTTAATATTATGTTCTTTATGTAGCCATTAAGAAATAACTGATCGTGAGGATGATTATGGTAATTGCTAAAGATTTTGTAGTGGAAATAGACTATACGTTAACAAATAATGAAGGTGAAGTGCTTGATTCATCAAATGGTCGCGAGCCTCTTGCCTATTTACATGGGCATAAAAATATAGTTGCTGGATTAGAAAAAGATCTCGAAGGTAAAAAAATTGGAGAAGCTTTTAAAAGCGTAGTTACTCCTCTAGAGGGTTATGGCGAGTTAAATAGCCAGCTCGTAACTCAAGTACCAAAAGAAGAATTGGCATCTATTCCAGATTTAAAAGAAGGAATATCAATTCAAGCTCAATCGTCTAACGGAGTACAAATTTTTAAAATTATCAAAATTGAAGAGGATAAAGTTACTCTAGATGGAAATCATCCATTAGCAGGTCAAACCTTATATTTTGATGTAAATGTTAAAAGTATAAGAGAGGCAACTTCAGAAGAAATTTCTCATGGACATGTTCATGGCCCGGGTGGACATCATCATTAACTGTTAACAGGCTTTTAAAAAGCCTTTTAACTGTGTTTGTTGCTAATAAAAGTCTCTAGAGGTACAGTCAACTGAGTAAACCATTTATACCAATTCCATTAAATAAGTCTCTAAATTCTAAATTTGTTTAAATTATAATGCGCGGAGATCTCCCAAGGGGAGCTGTTTGAGCACATTTTAATTTAAATAAATTTAGAATTTAGAGACTTATTTAATAGAATTGGTATAAGTGATTTATTTTTTACTTTTTTTGACAAATTTAGACTTCAGCTGCATAGCGCCAATACCTTTTATTTTACAATCAATGTCATGATCACCTTCTATAAGTCTAATGCCCTTTACTTTAGTGCCCACTTTCACAACTAATGAGGAGCCTTTTACTTTTAGGTCTTTAGTAACTGTGACATTGTCGCCATCATTTAAAACATTACCATTGGCATCTTTCACAACGTAGTTTTCGGTTTCTTGTTCAGTGCGAGTTGACCATTCGTTGACGCATTCAGGACAAATCATTAAATCTCTATCTTGATAAGTATACTGCGAGTTACATTTAGGGCAATTTGGTGTAGTGCTCATTGGGCCTCCGTCCTGATATGCTCGAGTATATTACATACATGATATTAATAGAACTAGTATAATAGGTCCTATTACAATTGATTTTAACAAAATAAGTTTCACTTTTTAAAGAATAGCACTTAGAATTATTAATGGACGAATGATATTTACTAAATAAGTGGGGTTTAATTTGATACCTGTATTACTGTCTGGTGGAAGTGGCAAAAGACTTTGGCCTTTATCTCGCCAAAATTATCCGAAGCAGTTTAGTCAGTTTTTAAATAAAACACTATTTGAAATATCTATTGATAGATTAGATTCTTACTCTGAAAAGCCAATTATTATCTCTGTAGAAGAGCAAGGCTACATAATTAAAAATATAGATAAAAATAAAGTTCGCAGTATCCTTGAGCCATTGCCTAAAAATACGGCTCCAGCTATAGCTCTATTATGTAAGGTTTTGGAGTTAGAGGGTAAAGAAGATGATATTGTTGGCGTGTTTTCGGTGGATCACTACATTGAAAATGAGGAGGCTTTTCAACGAGCTGTTGATTTAGCGGTTAGCGAAGCTAAATCTGATAAAATAGTAACTTTAGGAATCGTGCCAGACTCACCTAATGTGGGCTATGGGTATATTGAGCTTTTAAATAAAGAGCATATGATGGCTCACAAAGTCAGTGGCTTTAAAGAAAAGCCTGACTTAGCGACTGCAAAGGAGTATTTAGCCAAGGGGAATTATTTTTGGAATGCAGGTATTTTTATATTTAAAGTATCAACAATGATTAATGAACTGATAAAGGTCAATTCATCTGTTTGGCAATGTATTTCAAAGCTAAATAAAGATCATAGTAATTTAGACGAAATATACAGAGAGATAGAGCCAGTTAGTATTGACTACGATGTAATGGAGAAGTCATCGAACTTACTATGTGTTCCATGTGATATTGGCTGGAAGGACTTAGGGTCTTGGGATGCCGTTGCCGAGACAAACAATTTAAATTTAGGGGGTAATAAGTCATTAGTAGTTTATGGTAAAGGTAATAATTTTTCATTTTCTAAAACAGAGAAGACTCATGCTTTTATTGATGTAGATGATTTGTTAGTCATAGACACTCCAGAGGCTTTATTAGTCACTAAAAAAGGAAGTTCGCAAAAAGTTAAAAATGTTCTTGAAAAAGTCACCGAACATAATGGAAACAACCCTTTGTTATGTCCGGTTGATTTTAGGCCTTGGGGTTATTTTGAAATTTTATCAACAGAAAAGAATTTTAAAATAAAAAAAATAACTGTTTTGCCAGGAGAGAGGCTATCATACCAGTCTCACGAAAAAAGAAGTGAGCACTGGATTGTGCTAGAGGGGAGTGCTGAGCTTGTATTAGACGATAAGGTTAAAAAACTAAATGTGAGTGATTATTTTTATATCCCTGTTAAGTCTAAGCATAGAATAAAAAATGTGGGCAGTTTGCCTCTGGTATTTATTGAGGTTCAAATGGGAACTTACTTTGGTGAAGATGATATAGTTAGATATAGCGATGACTATAATCGTACTTAGAGCTATGAGATCAATTCCATTAAATAAGTCTCTAAATTCGAAGTTTGTTTAAATTATAATGTGCTCAAACAGCTCCCTTCGGGAGAACTCCGCGCATTATAATTTAAACAAACTTCGAATTTAGAGACTTATTTAACGGAGCTGGTATGAGTTATTAGCTCATTAGAATTTAAATTTGACGTAATAGTAATGCCTTACTACAGTGTTGCTTTTAAGAACTACTGGTGAGGGCAAATGGCTATTTTACTTACAGGTGGGGCCGGATACATTGGGTCTCACTGTTATTATGAACTCTTGCAGCTAAATAAGGAGCTGTTAGTATTTGATAACCTTTCAACTGGTTTTAGAGATTCATTGCCAGAAAGCGCAATTTTTATTGAAGGTGATGTTGGTGATGAGGAAGCATTAGATGGTGTTTTTAAAAAATACGAGATTGAAGCTGTTATTCACTTTGCTGGTTCGCTTATTGTAGAGGAGTCAGTGAGCCACCCTGAAAAGTATTATTTAAATAACGTGCGTAATACATTGAGCTTATTAAATGTATGCAAAAGTAATGATGTAAATAATATTATATTTTCATCAACAGCTTCAGTTTACGGTAGTAACCCCAAGCAAATAATGGATGAAACAGATCCTTATAGCCCAGAAAACCCCTATGCCACATCTAAAATGATGGTTGAATACTTACTAAAAGACTATAGCAGAGCTTATGGCTTAAATTATGTAATATTGAGATACTTTAATGTTGCTGGTGCTGACCCAGAGTTACGGACAGGCCAAAAAAATAAGGATGCAACACATTTAATTAAAATTGGTTTAGAAGTGGCTACGGGTAAGAGAGACTCGATATCAATTTTTGGTACTGATTACCCCACAGATGATGGAACATGTATAAGGGACTATATACATATTACTGACCTTGCAGCAGCACACTTAAAATCTTTAGATTACTTACTCGGAAACAATAACGTTAAAGAAGCCTTTAATTGTGGCTATGGTCAAGGTTATAGTGTCAGGCAAGTACTTGCTACAATTGAAAAAGTTATTGGTAAAAAATTAAATATTAATGAGGCAGATCGAAGGCCAGGTGATCCTGTTGCACTTATTGCTGACTCTAGTAAAATTAAAAAAATGTTAAACTGGAAACCAAAGTATAATAATATTGAGACGATTATCAAAACGGCAATGGACTGGGAAAGGAAACTTTAAGCCTTTATGAGTGATACAGGGACGAAACTTAAATTAACAATCTCAGTAGTTATGTATTTATACTTTGCTGCCATGATGTTTTCTAATGCAGCTATTCAAATGTGTTCTGGGGCTCTAACAATACTGTTTTTTATTCATCTATATAAAAACTATAAAAATAAAAGTTATTTATTTTTTAGAGAAATACCAAAGTATATCACTTGGCCGTTGTTGTTGTTTTTGGTATCGGGCCTCATTTCAATATTTATTAATACAAGTGATTTATATATAATCGAAAAGGCGATTAGTAAATATAGATGGGTGTTCATTTAT
Source organism: uncultured Bdellovibrionales bacterium (assembly GCA_937980625.1). Classification (GTDB taxonomy): domain Bacteria; phylum Bdellovibrionota; class Bdellovibrionia; order Bdellovibrionales; family UBA1609; genus JAHDIR01. Next base: position 33 of record CALJPJ010000095.1, on the reverse strand, counting down.
TTTTCGCTGAGTTATTTATTGTTTTACTATTTT
>CALJPJ010000094.1 GCA_937980625.1 uncultured Bdellovibrionales bacterium | reverse complement strand
CGCTAGCGAAGATCGCTGCCAAAAGAGGCGTTAATAAGCGAACTCTTGAAAGATGGTCCTCAAATGAAAGCTGGGTGAAGAAGAGACAAGATCAATGGGATTCAGTTAGAGAAAAGTACCATAAAGAGTATCAAGTAATTAGAATGAAACGTAACATGGATATTGTCGGTGACATTAGTGAACTCTATAATGTGGCACTTGCAGAACGCAAAGCATGGAGAAATGGAAGCATTCCCAAAAAAGCTTTAAAATTCTCACTTAATGACTTTTTAAGAATTGGCCGCACGCTTGCCAAGCTATCAAATGACGAACTTGCTAACTGTGTGGAGATGTGTGCTAAATACTAACTAACGAGTCGCTGGTAATATCTTAGCATTTTAACAATAATCTCTGGGGCTGTTTGCCTGCCACGACACGTCAACCAGCCTTTTTTCCAAGGGTCGCTCAATGATACTTCGTCATTGGCCTAATAGGCTTTTTCTCTCTCTGTTTTTTTCAATTATTTTCCAGCGCATATCTTTACAGCTATTATCCTCAGCAAAGATAGGTGTCCTAACTTGGAAACCGTTAATTTTTTCGAGTTTAGATGAAACTTTCTTAGCATTTACATGTCCAACAATACCCGGCATAAGAGAGTTTCTTTTTTTTACTAAAAGTATTATCTCCTTAACATCTTTACTTCGTCGAGCATTTGATATTGGACCATATCTACATTTGTTTGGGTCTAACCCTGGGTAACAGCCAATTTGAAGTCTATAGCTAAATGACCTAATTTTTTCTATTACTCTTAATTCAATAAAAAACTCACATCCCATAGATTTATATTTAGCATTTAACCCGTGTATTTCTTGCCATAGCTTAGAGTCTAAAACTGTTTTCTCTTTTTTAATTTGCAAAGCTTTATTCATTTCTTGAACTCTTTGCTGGACTGAAGTTATGAATCTATATTTAACCTCTTGTGATGTTAGTTTCAGAAGACTTTGAGATAAACTTTCAATTTTTTCTGTGTTTAACTGATAAGCCCCCTTGTCACCAATATTATAAAAGCACGATTTATTTTGGCAAAAAAGATTATTTGGCATTAAAGGCTTGATTGGCTCAGGCACTATATTACCAATTGAACAATATTCTATTTTCTCTTCTGAGTCATAGCATTCCCTTGAGCCCTCTATGAAAGACTCTAAATAAGAAGGGACCGTGTTACTTAGTTTTTTAAGATCACCCCACCTTGATAAAAACACACCACTTTTTGAAAAAATTAAAAATTTACGATCTACTTCAGCATAAACAAAACCAGAAATATATGACATACCTGGAACCTTAACACTCTTAGCATTATCATTAAAGAATGATTCAAGTCTCTCTTTATCTTTTGATTTAATAACTTCAATGAAAGCTATTTTTTGATTTTTATTTAAGAATGAGTCTTTAGGACTAACAACATTAAAACTTGCACAACTGCTAGAAAGTAGAGTTAAAGCTATTAATAAGATTAAGTTTACATTATTTTTTAAAATCTCCATATAAGCTTACTCTCCCTCTTTTCTAGTTAATCGAATTGCTTTAATTTTGAAAATACCTTCAAACTTTGTTTCCTTTTCATTAAATATTGCATCTAGTGGAATTTCTGAAATAGGTGTTGATTTTTCTGTGCCGATACACAAATACTCAAATGAAACGCCTAATGCCTTGGCAAGCCTTGCTACCGCATGAAAATCTGTTGGACTACGTCCTGACGTCCACTCATTCAAAGTTGTATAAGGAACTTGAGCAAGGGATGCCGCTGCCCTTAAACTAATGGCTCTTTCTTTCAATAGCTTAGTAAGATTTTTTGAAAATGTTGTTTTATGCTCGTTTTTTTTAGTCACATTAAAAGTATCGGATGATTTTTCATAAATGTATTTAAGTATCCTATTGCTCGATCACCTGTTTGATATATCGATCACATAAACATATCATCAACTGCACTACTTCTTGATTGTTGATCCATGTGCTTATGAATTAGCATTCGTGCATGGCGAATACCAAGTGGGTGCGAGTAAACCTCATTACCAATTCGCTTGATTTGCGCTTTTGATAATGAAGGCTCCTCACTACCTGATTGATAGTTTTTTGCAATCGTTAGGGCTTCGCGCTCAACTACCTTATATAAATCCTCCTTTTTAACTTTGTTTAAGTTTATAATATGCGTGATTCGACTTACTAACTCCGTTGGTAAACCAAAATCTAGCAATGCTTTTATTCCATCCTTATTATTTTTCCATTTAACTTGAGGGACTCCATCAAATACACCACACATAATGACAAGCGTATTATGTAAGTTAAAAATAGTTCCCGATGAAGACCAATCACCTTCAGAGGCAATCAATAGTTTTTCACCACCAAGTATAGGCAATAAGCTATACAGGATGGACTCAATAAAAAAATCTTCAACATCCCTTAATAGTAATTTATCAATTATTAATACTGACCCAGCCTCAGCCCTTTCCTGACCACCAACACCTGCTGCTAAAATAAGGTTTTCAACGGCATCTTCAATACCCGTCCCCTTATATCCGTTAGGCGTTAAGGCACCACAATTTACAATCGTATAGGGCAACTGTAATTTTTCAGCGGCCATAATTGCCATACTACTTTTTCCGGTGGAAACTGCACCTTGTAGCAAAACCCTCGGAGCTGGGTTTTCAAGCTCCTGACGGCACCTTATTGACTGTTGAGCCATTATTGATGCTAAAGCCTCGCAAGCCTCCTGCTGACCTAAAAACCGCTCATTTAGCTGTTTTTCACATATGAGGTACTGCTCAGCCCAATTTATCCTTTTATTTCGTTTTGTCCTGTTCATACACGTTATATATTACAATAAACAACATAAACACAACATTATCATTGACTATTAGGACAGTTTTGTTTAAATACTTATTTATGAATAAAAAGCTCAATACCAAACATCGGATTGAGCGTTACTGTAACACCTTAGCAAGCCAAACAACTCGATACGCTACAATGATTGAACTTAAAAACGCTCACAATATAAAACCCTTAGCAAAGTGGACTGAAGCCTCTGCAACAAAACAAATTCGTTGCTGGCAACAATCCCTTAAAGGTAATACTGTTTTATTAAAAGCTAGGCGATTAAAACTTTATTTCGATTGGGAAACCCGTCAAGGTTTACGAAAGTTTAACCCTATTAATATGAAGGCTGTGCCTAAAGTTAGTGATGAGCGCTTCCCAAAGCTTTAACAAAAATTGAAGCTCAACAGTTATTAAAAAAAATACCTCGCCATACCTGGATAGGACTTCGTGACCGCCTAGCAGTATCACTTATGCTTGTTCACGGTTTACGAATTTCTAGTGTAGTCTCATTAAAGTGGGATGATATTGAAACTAGGGGTGGTGAAACATTTATAAATATTTGGTCAAAAGGTGGAAAGCTTGAAACTAAAAAACTTCGTAATGATGTAGCCTCACTGCTATGGGATTTTAATAACAAATCATTCAAGGCACAAATATGAACCAGCCCGTATTTAAATCAACTCAATTTACTGAAACACAAATAACTGACCGTGCGCTAAGGCGACGAATTGATGGATACTTAATATCCGCTAAATTAAAACGCAAAGGCTTATCCGCTCATTCACTCAGGGCCACTTCCGCTACATTACTAATGGAAAGTGGAGCTGGATTAATTGAAATTCAAAAACACCTTAACCACTCCAGCCCTGATGTAACAATTAAATATATAGCTCGCATGGATAAAATAACCCAACGAACTGCTGAAAAAATATCACTTAAACTTTAAAGGATTTACATGAGCAAGACACATCAACAAATTAAATTATATTATGGTGCTGATTATATTTCACTCTTTTTAGGTCAAGCCTCGCTAAAAAAACTACAAACTGCCTTAACTAGCAAGGCAAGTGATTGGGTCGAAGTCACTCAATCATCAGGGAATAAAATGAATATTAAAAGCTCTATGGTTACTGCCGTTGAATTTATAGAAGCTAAAACAGCATTAAAAAACAAAGATACTATCCCTGTTAAAACTCTTGCTGATTTTGTTGGGGTATCTCCTATTACAATAACTAGAAATTTTTCAGATACTTTACAGCAGCAAGGTAAAATTAAAAGAGCGACAAAAGATACAGCTAAAGCTCTTCATCAGCACTTATCTAATAGTGATAAAAATATTCCTAAGCTATCTGCTGTGATGAAATTATTTAATTAAATATAGTCTAGTTTATTAGAACTAAAAATATGTCAATAAAAAGAAGATTCTTTATTTTTCTTTCAGGTTAGATATTTTTTCAAGCTTTTGATTAATGTCCAAAGGTTTTCGCCTTATAGCAAGAGCTAAGTCACTGACACCACTAAACTCTTCACCTCCCCCGGAGGTGATAATTTGCTGCTTAAAACAATCTTCCATAAGAGTCTTGAAACATTCTTCTGTTTGTGTACTAATTGTCTTATTGTATTTTAATTTTAAGTATTGAGATGCCAGAGCATTAGTAGTTTCTGTTGAACTTCCATATTTAAGAATAGATACAGCTTTCTGGAAAAAAATTACTGTCGATTCAACTGTTTTTGGTGTGGAGAAAAATATCTTTATTATTTTTTCTTTACCAATATTATTAATATTCTTTAAATCTTCATAAATAATTTTAAAAGACTCTAAAATGCCAACGTGTTCATTATTATTATAGCAGCCTTTTTGGACCGCCATATATTGAAGAAGTGACTCTTCAATTTTATAAATTAAATTCATACCAGCTACTAATGACATAACTTTAAGCCGTTCTTGCTTATCAAGCTTACAGTAACCTCCCTCAATATAGCATTTCGGGTGAGATTTAAATGCATGAGATTCTGAATACTGACAACTTCGTTTCTTTATTTCCTCATTATTTAAAGCTTTTTGAAGACAAGGCCTAGTTATATTAATAAAATTAGTTAATTTATTATTTTTAGTTTCACTTAATAGAGAATTAAACTTTCTGCAGTAGAAATACCCATAATTTGAATAGTAATCTGAGGAGTCTCTCTTTTTCTCAACACAATGCCTCCTCATCTCCTCTTTAAGATAAAAATTACAATTACCACTAGCAAACAAATTAGATGAAAATATAATTATAGTTAAAGCTACTAAAATTTTAATTCTGATACCCTTTGTTAAAATATTTTTATAACTTACACAAAACACTGGTCACTCGTTAGAATTTGCACATTAATATACAATATTTAGGAGCGCTATAAGCCCCGTAAGAAAATTTAATAATTTAAAGTCATTTATTTTTTAAATTTTATTCATGAAATAGTGAAAATGGAACATTATAATGATCCCCACTCCTATAAGGTTTGCCTGTTGTATAAAATAGCTTCACCCCTTTATCGATTTCAGCTGCTTTTTTCCTATTTTCAAAAAAATATTCTAATAACGTCTTTGTAAGAACACTATGTACATATTCTGCATTCCCAAAAGAACATAAAATTTCAGCAAGCACTTCACTCATTGCAGCCACCTTAAACTCTCCACTGATCATTTTATTATACTTGTCAGCATTTCTTACCCATTGCATTATTAACCTCTCAATTTTAGGGTTTTACTACAGTTATAGAGATACACTTCTTAAACTTCGCATATCAATCCTACCTATGATTATTTATTAATTTTTTTAGCATATATTCTTCTATAGATATGAATATATCGGACTTTAGTCTGTAAACTTTAATTATTTATTTAAATATAACAAAAGATTTTGATACAAAAGCATAAAGCCCTTAATAACAAGTTCTTCAAAAAGGTATGGAACATATTGAGCAGATATATACCAGCTAATATAAAAAAACAGTTACTACAAGAAACCCAATTTCGTTGTGCATCTTGCTTACAAAGTATCGAGTTTCTTACTGATAATTCTTTTTACTCATTTGATGAAAAAGCTCATATTGAATCATATAGTGAAACTAAAGATAACTCTTATGAAAATTTAATTACTCTATGTCCAACTTGTCATACTAAATATGATAAACACCCAGATAAAGAAGCTTCACAAACAAAATTGAAATCCTTAAAAAAACACTGGATAGTAGCAAGTGGAAATTATTCAAAACTTGAAATCGATTGCTTAATGTCAATCTATAAAGATGATAACTTTACTTGGGTAAAATTAGAGAAATTTACTAATGCCAGCAACGGAAAAACTCTTGAGGCCAGAAGTTTTTCAGTTCCCCAACGACAAAGCTACTTGTTTAGAAATCTAATCAAAAATGAATTAGTTACTGTTATAAAGCAAAAAGGAGCTTTTGGTGATGGAAATTTAACATTAGGACCTAGCTTACCTGCCGAAGATACTTTAGTTTTTATTCTTTCTGAGAAAGGTAAAATTTTCTGTTCAAAGTTTTAACAAAAATTAGGAGACAAACTCACTCTACCAGTGAGACTTCCTTGAACTAGAACTTAATTATATTTTTCCGATAGAAAGCTAGAAACAACTAACTTACTAAGGACTTATAATTAACATACAACAATATCTTTCAAAAATATAAACTAAAGGGTTCTATGAATATCATTAAACAGTTATGTAAATATTTACAAAATGAAATTGAAGTGGAAAGTACATTACCCTATATTGAGGATTATGTAATTTCAGGAACCTCTACTGCTGGCACAAAAAGCCGTGAAGAAATTTTTACTAGAGAAATTTTGTGTCCAGCTATATTAAAATTTTTTAATATAGAAGTTAAAAGCCAGCTAAACCTCACAGATGAGCAAATTATACAAGGATTAGGGACTGAAGGATATGACAAGATTGAAGGCTTTGGGTTTACTCCATCAAAGGGTAAAAAATATTTTTTTACTAAAGGTCAAGCAATCGCAAAAGAACCGCCACAAGCATGGTTTAAAAATAGCAATAAAAATTTAACAGCCTATGCCCCTTGTCCTGACTTTGCTATTAAAGCTCCTTTGCCAATGAATATAATTGGAGAAACAAAATACTTTACAAGCGGCTCAGAGAAGTCTGCAATAAAAGAGCTTTATAATGATCTTAAACAAGTAATGTTTTACCTTGGTGCGTTTAGTGAGTATCAAGATGCTCTACTTCTTGTGGCTGATGCATCTCCAAACCATACTTTTTACAG
>CALJPJ010000093.1 GCA_937980625.1 uncultured Bdellovibrionales bacterium | reverse complement strand
GGTGGTCACAGTCACAATGATCAATTATCTTTGAACCTTAAAATTGGAAAACAAGAGTTTGTAAAAGATCCAGGATCTTATATTTATACTGCGGATAGTTGTTTAAGAAATAATTACCGATCTGTAAAGTCACATTTCACCCCAACTGTAAAGCTAAAAGAATTTAGAAGTTTATCTGTTTCTTTGTTTCAGTTAAAGCAAGATTATACTAGTAGATGTTTATATTTTGATGGCCAAAACTTTATAGGTTACCATGAAGCTTACGGCATGAAAGTTTACAGATGTATTCAGGTTTTCGCAAATAAAGTGGAAATAGATGATTTTAGCGAAAGTAAGGCATCTTTAGATCGGTTACCATTGGTTAATGGCTTTTTTGATTGTCTGGTTCCATTTGCGGCTGGATATGGAGTAAAAGAAAATGAATAAAAAAGTTCTAATTGCTTGTTATAATTATTACCCAATGCTTAACCCGAGATCATTGCGCTGGACTGCGATTGCTGAGGACTTAGCTAAGAAAGGTCTAACGGTTCATGTGGTTTGTTCTAAAGTGAGTGGTGAAAAAGAAAGTGAAACTATAAATGGTGTTGTGATTCATAGAGTCGGCTTTCGTTCGCAAGCAAATCAAAGGTTAAAAAGTAAAAGTGTGACCGCAAAAAAATATAGTTTATTAAAAAAAATTTATAACTCAACAGTTAAGCATTTAGTGTGGCCAGATAGTAATGCCTTTTGGATAAATCCAGCTAAGAAAAAATGCGTAGAACTACTGCATAATTTTGGTATGAGTAATTTGATTACTGTTTCTCATCCATTTTCAGGACATATTGTGGGATTAAAAGTCAAAAAGCGGTTTAGCTCATTAAATTGGATCTGTGATATAGGAGACCCTTTTGCCTTTTTAGAGTTTGCTAATATAAATAATAAAAAAATATTTAATTGGTATAATTATAAAAAAGAGCGTGATGTACTGGCTAAGTCAAATTGGCAATCAGTGACCACAGAGTTAACTAAGAAAGAATATATAAGAAAAAAAATGACAGATGGTCAGTCTATGGAAATTATGCCGCCTTTGCTTCGTTATGGAGCTGTGCAACAGGTGCCAGCTAATCAATCTAAACACTCTTTTGTAGATTGGGTTTTTGTTGGAACTTTATATAAAAAAATTAGAAGCCCAGATTACCTTTTGGATTTATTTGTAAAAGTAAATTCTATAGGTGGTAAAAATCATAAATTGCACTTTTATGGTGAAACTAAGATGTGTGAAGATTCATTTAATAAGTATAAAAATGAAATTGGAAAAACAATATTTTTACACGGTTTAGTTAGCCCTGAGCAGGCTAGAGAGGCAACAGTGCAAGCGGATGTTCTTGTTAATATTGGTAATAAAACTTCATATCAGCTGCCAAGTAAGTTAGTGGAGTATATGGCAATGGGTAAGGCTATATTAAATGTTAAAAGTATAGATAATGATTCTTCTGAGGCCTTTTTAAGTCACTATCCGTTTGTAATTAATATTGAAGAGAAAAGTAGTTTAGATAAGAGTTCTGAATTGTTTTTATCAGAATATTGTAATTTAAATTTTGATAATATAAATACAAGCCAATATATTAGTGACTACTTAATTGGTCCTATTTCTGAAAAATATTTGAGTTTACTCAATTAAAGTGTGAATGAGGTTTATATATATTTTTAATTATTCCTTTAAGTTGTACTTAATATCTAATTCTTGGATTAAATATCTCATTTTACCAATATGAGTTTTTTTGATTTCGTCAACTTTTATTGGTTTAAATGAAATGTCATTGTTGAATCGATTTTCAAGACTTTCTTTAATTTTCTGGTCTTCATTGGGTTGGAAGTTTCCATTAGGTATATATTTTAGGTTTACTGTGCCTTTTTCTATTTGATGGAACTGAAACTGTTTTAAATTATCAAAAATGCCACCATGAATACTTAAGCTTGCCATAGAAATATATTGACCACTTTTACTAATTATAGCTTCTTGCCTGCGGCCGTCAATTTTTTGTAAAATTGTTGAATATGGGTATAAGCAATTAGCGGGCCTTTGTTCTGAGAACTGAGCAAAGTCATCAGTTTTATAACGTATAAAGGGGGTAGATGAATTTATAAATCCTGTTGCAATGATTTCACTCATATTATTTTCATTTTTCACTCCTGGCTCAGCAATTCCATAAAAAGGATGAACTTCATATTGTAGATCAGATTGAGGGATTAAAGTGGCATAACATGCTTTTTCGGCATGACCGTACCAGCTTGATATTTTAGCATTGGGAAATGTTTTTTTAAACTTTGTTATTTGCCAAGGGTATATGTTTTCTGACCCTAAAAAGATGCCCTTAAAGCTGAAGTCTTTAATATTACATTCTTCAATGAGATCACAAAAAAGACTGAGTGCCGATGGGTAAGCTTGTATAAATTTAGGTTTGTGTTTTTGAAATGACTTTAAAAAGGAGTCTAGGTTACTGGGGGATAGGTGGCTAGCTGAAAAATAAATTTCTCGAGTGTAAGGATGATAAGTTATAAATTTATTATTTTTGCCAACATAAGAGCCACGTAAAACAATAGACTTATCTCCAAGCTGCCAGCCACTTGTGCTCCAGTAGTTGTGAATAAAGGCAGCTTCAGTTGCAAAAATTGATCGAGAGAGATAAAAACCAAATGGTTTACCGGTAGTTCCACCCGTGGTGTTATATTTGTGCTGCGGACCAAAAACTGAAAATTCTTTGATGTTATCTCTTAGTATTTGCTTGTCCACAACTGGTAAAAGACTCAAATCCGTTAAATTTTGTATGTCAGAGGGTTGGACTCCTGCCTCTTTGTACAATTGCCTGTACCCTGATGTGTTATTGTAAGCTAGGTATATCATGCGCCGAAGGTGAATAAGCTGTGCTTTTTTAGTTTCTTCAATGGTTAAATTTTTTAACTTATTAAGTTCACGCAACTTTTTATTATAAGTAGGATGTTTTCTAAGTTGAGGAGGGATTATTGAGATTGTTTTTTTTAGTGCGTCTTTAATCATATTATAGATAACCTTATTTTGTTGAGTTCTTTTTTTGCAGTTTTAGGTAAAAGTAAAAAGCTTATTATAATAAAAAATAAAGCGATTAATAAATTGTAAATGCAAATCTTACCCAAATTCATATGCTCATTATTAATAAAAGTTTGCACACTACTGAGCATAAAAAATAAAAAGCTCATTAGCAAATTATAATTAAATTTAAATCGTAGGAAGTGATATTTTTTAGAATAAAAATAGGAAAGAGGTGTAGCTATGGCATAAGAAATAGCTGTGCTTAAGCAAGCGCCAATTAACCCATATTTAGGTATTAAAATTAGATTAAGTATTAGATTAGTTATTGCGCCGACGAGTAAGATAATACTAGTGACACGAGTTTTATTTTTTAATAAATATCCGGTGTTTAAAAAGTCATTGCCTCCCCAGATTAGGTGGGCGAATAAGATGAACGGGATGACATAATTAGCTTCGAGGTAAGAAGAATTGGATATAATGAGTATTATAGGGTTAGCTAAAGCATTTATCAAAACGGCTAATATAAGTCCTAAAAACGTATACATATAAAATAGGTTGTTCATTCTTTGACTAAATAGATTTTTATCAGTTGTAGTGTTAAATTTTACTGGACTTAAGACTGAAGAAAAAGAAACTATAAAAAACTGCCTAATTAGATCGCCTATTTTATAGCCAATGGCATAAATGCCAACATTGGTAATGTTTGAAAAAACTTTAATCAAGATTCTATCACTAGAGTTAATGATTGTGCCAAAATAAGAGCCAGGAATTAGCCAGGAGGAGAACTTTAGTAATTCTTTAATAAGTGGAAAGTTTACTTTATAGTTTGATTTAATGATAATGGGAAATGATGTAGCCAAAAAACTCAGTGCATGGCATACAGAAAAAATTAATAATATGAGATCAATTTTACTAACTGCATTTGGAACAAATAGAAATATGAATATTGTTTTAGGTATATTTAATATTAAAGATTGGAAAACTAGAAATTTAGGTTGATAGTTAATTTTAAAAAAAGAGCTAGTTAATGAATTTAAGTAAATAAAAAAGTGACTAATGAGTGCTAAAACCAGAGTAGATATTCCAACTTTTAACTCAAAGTAAGTCATAAGAGGTTTCACTATAGGCGACAAAAAATAAATAAGAGTCAAAAAAAATATAAAGGAACTACATAAATAAATGACGCAGTTAAAAAATAAGTTAAACTTATCTTTTTCAAAAAAAAATCGGTTTAATCCAGCAGTAATTTCAGAAAAAATAATTGGCAAGACAAGAGCCGGAATAATTAAAATTAAACTATACAAGCCAAATTGTGATAGGCTCAAGTGAGTGGTTAAAGTTTTTATTATGAGGAGTTGGCAAAGAAGGCCAATCCCTTGTGCTAAAGCTGTGGATGAAAAATTAGAAAGATCTTTGTGTTTACCCATAGTTAGATATAAATACACTATCATATAAAAAGCTTTATAACCTTAAAAAATATTAGTTATTATTAACTAGTTGAGATTGTTCGACTAAGGGCTAGTTTAACCTGTAAAAGTGAGTTCACATATATATATTATTTGGTCTTTCACTATGCTTGTTGTGCTATTAGTCTAGAAGAAAGTGGTAATTACAGAGAGTTGAGAGAATATGAGTTAATATAAAAAGATGTCATACTTCAACGATTTACAAAAAAAATTAGGTATAAAAAAAAATATTTTTATAAGTGAAACAGATACAATATTAAAAGCTTTAAAAACAATGGATCAATTAGATGTAAAGTTGTTAATTGTTTTTAGTGGAAAAAAATTTAGGTCAGTTTTGAGTATTGGAGATATACAGAGATCTATAATTAAAAATATTCCTTTAGAATCTTCTGTTGTTAAAATTCTTAGAGAAAAAATAACTGTTTGCTATACTGATGAGGGTTTTGATGATGTTAAGAGTAAAATGCTTAAACTACGAACGGAATGCATGCCAATTCTTGACCGAACTTCAAATCAAATTGTAAGTGTTTATTTTTGGTCAGATTTATTTAATAAAAATTTGAGGTTAGATGGTGAGTTGAATTTGCCTTTAGTAGTTATGGCAGGAGGAAAGGGAACAAGACTGAAGCCCATTACCCATATTATTCCAAAGCCATTGGTGCCTATTAATGAAAAGCCAATAGTGGAAATGATTATTGACAGTTTTAATCAGTACGGGTGTAAAGATGTTTTTATGACAGTTAATTATAAAAAAGAGATGATTAAATTTTATTTTGATCAAATTACAGATAAAAAGTACGGGTTAACTTTCTTAAATGAAGAGACCCCTTTAGGAACGGCAGGGAGTTTATCATTTTTAAAAGGAAAGATTAGTACAAGCTTTTTTGTTTCAAATTGTGATATACTAGTTAAGCAAGATTATAGAGAGGTATTAAAGTATCACAGAAAAAATGAAAATGATTTAACAATACTATCGGCGTTAAATCATTATCAAATCCCTTATGGAACTTTAGAGACTGGAGAGCAAGGGCAGCTTTTAAATATTGAGGAAAAACCTGAGAAAACTTTTATGATCAATACTGGAGTTTACCTTTTAGAGCCAAAATTGTTACAAGTTATACCAGAGCAAGAGTTTTTCCATATGACAGACCTCATTGATGTTATAAGAAAAAATAATGGCAAAGTAGGTGTGTTTCCTGTAAGTGGTGGTTCATGGGTCGATATTGGTCAATGGAAAGACTATCAAAAGCATATAAAAGCGGGCATATAAGTTGTGAATGTTATTATGTTTGGCCCTGGCCAAGGGCATAATGCCGAAGGTTTTATTAAGTTATTTAAAAAAAACACGAATTATAAATTTTATTATATTTGTAAAGGCACTTGTTACTGGCAAAGCTCTGGTAATTTAGAAATTATAACTTATAAAAATAAATTTAACACTAAAATTAAAAATTTGCTAAAAGTTAAATCGTTTATATGGGTTCATGGCGGTTATGATATTAAGCAAATTTTTGCAATAGTATTACTTAAAAACAAAAAAAGTATTATGAGTGTAAACCTCTGGGGCGAGCAAGTAGCAAAAGCAATTAATAAAAAAAATTTTAAAGGCATAATGTACCGCTATTTATTTAAAAAAATAGATTTAGTTCACTGTAATTGGTATGGTGTATATCATTTAGTAAAAAAACTGTTTCCGGGTGCTATAGTAGAGCCTTGGGGGTTGGTGTCAGATTTTTTTAATGACATAGAGTCACCAAGCCATGATTTTACAAAAAGTTTTTTAAACTCATTACCAGATAATAAATATAAGTTTTTTTACCCGAAATCAATACTCCCAGTGAGTGGTCAGATTGAAGTTATTGAGGCTTGCAACTTGTTAATAAAAAGTAAAGTTACAAATTTTATTGTTTATTTATGGAACGGCAATGTGTGTAATTTACCTATGAAACTGGAGTGTGAGCGATTAGTTAAGCTTTATGAGTTAGAAAATAATGTTAAGGTAGTTGAGCACCCATATTTGTCATACTCAGATATTGGTAATATTTGGCTGAAAATGGATTGTGGCTTACAAATCGCCAAGTCAGATCAGTTGTCCACTTCTTTTTTAGAGCCTCAGTATTTTGAAAAAGAACTTATTGCTAGTTTCATTGAGCCTTATATTAAATATAATGAATTATTTAACTCGAAATTAAAATTAGTTAGTTTAAATCCACAAGATATTTACGAGCAAATGCTTCTAAAAATTAGTTGTAAAGATTTGACAGCAAAAGACACTCTAGTTTCAAGGAAAAAAACTGTAGTGGATCGTTTTAAATTTGATAAAAACGTAATGAAAATTATTGACCGTCAAATAAAGCGAATCGTTTAGTGTCAGATCTATAATTTAGTTTAATAGTTTTTTTGCCTTTAAAGAAATTTCGGCAACTTCAATAATTTCATTATATGGTATTAATGGCTCAGATTTATTGTCAATAGATTTTACAAAACCTGCGAACATATTAGTTTGCCCTTTGTCGACCTTTTTTAAACTCACTTTTTTACTTCCTTGCTGGTTATATGTGGTAAGCTCTTTAAAATTTTTGATGTGATATATCTTTCCACTTTGAGATATTTGAATACTTTCTTTTGCATGGCTTTTTGCGCCATTGGCATAGTAATTAATGCTGGCAATGCTACCATTGGCAAACTGTAAAGTAATAACCACATTTTCATCTATTTGGCCAGATCCTTTCATTCCTTTACAGTTAACACTAGTGATTTTTGCATGAGCAAAAAAACGAGCCAAATCGATAAAGTGACAAGCCTCTCCTATGAGTCGGCCACCACCAAGACTAGGGTCTTGAGTCCAATGTTCGGAAGGTACGAAGCCAGCGTTAATATTCATTTGAATAAACCGTGGTGATTCATTCACTAATAATTGTTCTTTGACTTTTATTGATAACGGAGCAAAACGTCGATTAAAGCCAACGAGGAGTTGGTTTTGATTATTATACGCTTTTTTAATTTTTTCTAAACCTTCACTATTAATGGCAATAGGCTTTTCAACAAAAATATTTTTGTTGCTAGCAAGTCCTTTAGCAACTAAATCAGCATGGGAGGAGTGTTGTGTCGCTATAATAAGAGTGTTAATATCTGTTCTTGAAAATAATGAGTCAATATCAGTTGTCGACTCAGCAATGGATAATTTTTTGGCCAGTAAAGTTGAGCTAAGGCCATTTTGCGAAGCTAAGCTTAGAATGTTGGCTCCACATTTTTGTAAATTTGGAATGATCATACTTGAGCTATAATTACCTACACCGACAATGGCAATATTACATTTGTTGTTGTCTTGTGGTTTAACCTCTTTTAAATGAATAGTTTTTTTCTCTATATTTTTTCTGTTTGGGTAATTCAAAAGAACAGTAAGAGGAGGAGAGTCAGAATTAATTTTTTCGTAAACAGTTTTTATATCAGATATATCAAATTGCTCAGATAAAAATTGACTACAATTGATTTTATTTTCAGCCATTAAGTTTAGGCAAGCTTGAAAGTTTCTTTTTTGTGTCCAGCGGACAAATGCGATAGGGTAGTCAATACCTTGTTTTTCATACTGTTGATCGTATCGCCCAGGGCCATATGAACATGACACTTGAAAAGAGAGTTCTTTTTCATAAAATAAGTTTCTATCAATATTTAAGCCAACTACGCCAGTGAGAACAATTCGTCCTCTTTTTCTGCACATTTTAGCTGATTGTTCAATGGGAGTGTTACTAGATGTTGCTGCTGTTATAATTACTCCATCAACGCCTACATTATCAGTGCTACTCATTATAGTGGGAATTGGATTTATGTTTTTTTCTAACTGAATTCCTATTGCTCCAAATTGCTCAGCGATTTTAACTCTTTC
>CALJPJ010000092.1 GCA_937980625.1 uncultured Bdellovibrionales bacterium | reverse complement strand
CACGATCTACTGGTTTTGGTAAGTGGCTATCAAAGCCAGCTTTAAGGCACTTGATACGATCTGCAGATGAGGCATAAGCAGTCAGAGCCAAAGCGGGAGTTCTGCGTACTCCTCGATCTTTTTCAAGTTTACGAATTTTCTGCATTAATTTTAAACCATCAAACTCAGGAAGCCCAATGTCTGATAAAATCAAATCATATTTTTGAGTAAGGCTATTTTCCGCAAAACTGTTATATGCACTCTTTCCATCATACGCTACATCCACTTTGGCACCTAACTGGCTAAGAATTATTTCAAGGGCTTTGGCAGCGTCTGGTTGATCTTCAACGATCAGAATATTTAAGTTATTAAGTGTCGAGTCAGAGTCTGCATCAATAGGAAATAGCTGTTTGTTTTCGTTTGTAGGCTGTAAGGCAAACATTGGAAATGTAATATTAAATGTTGTGCCCTTACCAGGGCCTTCGCTGAAAACAGATATTGATCCTCCGTGCAATTCTACAAGGGCTTTGACAATTGATAAGCCAAGGCCAAGTCCAGCTGACCGTTTACTGCCGTCTGAGCTTTTGACTTGGCTAAATTTATCAAAAATAGTGGAAAGCTCACTTTTGGGAACCCCAATTCCTGTATCAGCAACAGACAATATATAATTTGATTCATAAACCTCAACTTTTATTGAGATTTGGCCCCCTTTTTTATTAAATTTTATGCCATTTGAAATTAAATTCCATATAATTTGTCTTAATCGAGCAGGGTCGCCAGAAATATACAATTTAGACTTACATTTTAAATGTATTATGATTGATTTTGTATTGGCAGTAGGCCTAAGATCCTCAATGACTTCAGTAATTAACATCCTAATGTCAACGGCTTTTTCAAAATTTACTCTTAACTTTCCGGATGAAATTCTAGATATATCTAAAAGGTCATTTATCAAATTAACTTGAGCTTTAGCGTTTCTGGCTATGGTTGCTACGGCTTCTTTTGCATCTGTATTTAAACTTGAATCTTGTTTTAAAATTTCAATCCAGCCGACAATTGCATTGAGAGGCGTTCTTAATTCATGTGAAACTGTACTTATAAATTCATCTTTACTTTTAGAGAGTTTGTCGAGCTTAATATTTGCAGAAGCTAAGTCTTTAGCTTTTTTAAAAACATCATTAATAAAAGTAAATAGCATGAATTGGGCTGAGTCCTGCTGCGACTTAGTCCATTCCAGGCTAACCCCTTGGTTGATTTCATTCCATTGTTTGAAAGATTGTCTAGGGGAGAGATGATCCTTTGTAGACTTTTGATTGGAGTTATATTTGCCTGCCCAAGTGACAGTTTCATGAGCCTCAGGTCGAAACCAAATTAAGTAATCACTAAAGTCAACAGACAGTGGAATAGCTAATATACCTACCGAAGATGCACAAGTTTTTATATTTAAACTATTACTATTTCTTGTGTGCCAGATCGACCCTCGGTGTTGAAAATTTGAATACTCAATTATTGAATTTAGAGTGTCCTGTGTAGGGCAGTATCCAATATTTAAGGTCTCATTAGCTATTTTAACTGAAATTCCAGTTGCATTGGTTAACTTTAATAAATCCTTTTTGCGGGAACCAAATGCAGATCTAATTGACTGGCCTGATGCAATTAGCTTTAAAACGCTACTTGATAGCTCAAGAATTTCTTTTTCAGCCTGAACTTTAATGATATTTTCTAAGTTTTGTATTGAAGAGCTTAGAATGTTGCCAAAAATTTCGCCATGTCTGGCGCCAGTGGAAGTCAAATTACTTTTATAATTATAATTGTGACATGCAACAAGACCCCATAAGTGACCAGCAACCTTAATTGGTATAGTAAATGTAGATGTAACGCCCATATTTTTAAGGTACTGAATATGGTAAGGTGAGCTTGCTCTAAAATGGACTTTCTCGAGATTAATATCTCTTGGTGCTAAGCCTTTTTTAGTGATAACCTTAGCGGGTACTGCTTCCACATCGTGAATGCTCCTGGAATCAGATGCAAAAAGGGCTTGTCGAGCAATTTGCGGAATATCAGAGGCTGGATATCTGAGCCCTAAAAAAGGCTCAAGGTCATTATTCTTGGACTCTGAAATGACGTAACCATCTCCATTAGGCTCAAACCTATAAATCATAACCCTGTCAAAAAGAGATAAGTTTTTCCACCTGTTTACAGATTCATCAAATAGGTCGGTAAGCTTAGATATTGATAATAAATCCTTTGGGAACCAATTATTATAATCTTTTTTTAAATTAATATTTTCTAGGAGTTCAAATTCAATATATCTATAATCTCCTTGTACCCATGTGTAGCCATCAATATTGCCAAAGTTTGGAATATTTAATTTTAATTTTTGTCGAATTTCATGTTGAGTATCATTAAAGTTATTAAAAATAAAAGTTAAGGGTGCAAACTTTTCATAACTTTTTCCTATGTAGTTATTAGCTTCTAGTGATGCTTTGTTTCCAAAGTTTTCTGATAGTGCAATAATTTCACCTTTTTCTACAGAGACTAGTGCTAGGTAAGCATGAGGCTGTATTGCTCCGATGTGGTTGATGTCTTCGTCATTACATAAATCTATGGAGTCTTGATCGTATGAGAGTTTGTTCCAATATTTATCCATTTATAACCCTCTGATTGCAGTTGAGATTAAATGTTGTGAAGGAGTCTTATAATATGATAAAAGTAGATCCGATACAACAAAGGGGGCTAGTTGTCAAAAAGCAAAATTAAAATTGCTCTTTTAGATGACTCTAAAGAAAGCTTAAGAGTAACAGAAATAATTCTAAAGCGTTCTGGTTTTGAAGTAACTTCTTACTTAAGCCTCTCAGATGCTGAAGCTGACTTACAAAATGGTAAGTTTTATGATTTATTAATTTCAGATTATCATTTGGGACTAGATTGTAACGGAGTTGAAGCATTAAATACATTTAGGTCTTATCTTCCCAATTTAGTTTCTGCATTGATAAGTGGAGACGATTGTTTGGATTGGCAGTTGTTTGGTTTTGATATGTTTTTATTCAAACCACTAAATTTTAGCATTTTTGGTGATCAAATAATGCAATTAATAGAAAATAAAAATAATCAGGTATAGTATGAATTTGTTGAGCAATTGATAGTAAGCTCTATTTTTTTCACATGGATTAAATATTGTCTTTGTATATAAAAAATAGTTATTTCTAGTTGATCTTAAAGTATGCAGGTAACTGATTTACTTTTTAGATAAATATAATCATCTTATTTTTTACAATTGTGTTTTTTTAAAAGTATAATATTTTTTGTATGTAATAGATTTGCCTCTTTATTGAGTTGGTTTAAATATGATTTTAGTTTAGTATTGGTTTCAACTTTTTTGAGTACTTTGGTTAAGTAAATTATATTATCTAAACCATCTTTTGTACTTGTTAATAGTTCTTTTTCAAATTGATATTGGCTTTTACCAATCAATGGCAAGAAATTCCTAATTCGTTCTTTTTGTTTCTCAGCTAATATATCTTGCTGTATTTGAGGAAGACCTGTTTTATTAAATTTTATCCATTTATTAGTTTTAGCGAGCTTTTGGATTGTTTTTAAATAATTGTTGGAAAATTGATCCAATTTTATCATTAATTTTTCGACTTTGTCTGATTCAAACTTTAAAATTAATGCTTTATCTGCCCATGATAAAGCATTAAGTAAGCCATAGATTTGCGCATAGCCGTTTATTTGATAAGTCAACTTTTCAGAAGTTCTACTTTTGACTGAAGTTGCGCTACAAGATGAAGAGTGAAAAATAAATATTACTAAAAAGATTTTGATTATAATTTTCATTTTTTTGGCCAGAGGTTAAAACATTAAGTAAATGTTAAGAGAGATAGAGTCTCAGTTTTTAAAATTAATTTCTCGATTATGAAAATATTAGTGAATAGTATAGCATGTCTGGTAGTGTTTGAGAGTTATTAATATGATGAAAATACTAATTTTTTTATAATTTTTCATAACTTTTAAAAAACAAATCTAATAGTCGTTTTTCGGAGCTTGATTTTTTACTAAATGGGATTGCCATTCTTACATGAAATTCTATAGTGTCTTTATCTTTAAGCTCATATAAAACTCGAGGCTCTAGGAATGGAGTGTCAACGCCCTCTTTTTTACAAATTTCTTTTATATATGCTGAAGCTTTTTCTTGATAAGGATTGCAAGTAATTTGGGCACTTTCCATAAGTAATTTTTCTACAGTTTTAATATTCTTAGGCATGATAAGTGGGACTCTGAAAAGAGCAAGGCAGTAATGGTTACCAGACGGCTCAACGACAATACTTTCAGATAAAAAGATACTGTTAGGTATTTTTAGAGTACGGCCAGTAAATTGATTAGACTTTTCGCCTGGTCCAATTTCAAATAATGCTGTGACAAAAAAATTATGATCGATAACTTCGCCACGAAATCCTTTTATTTGAATTCGATCTCCTATAGAAAAAAGTTTAGTGCTAGCTTTAAGAACACCACCCATCAAGCAGAGAATAATTTCTTTAGTTGCCACCACTAATGCTGCAGCAACAGCAACCAATGAAATTGCAAAAGCTTTTAATTCCGAGCCCCATATAAAAACTAGTCCAATAGTAAATATAACAAATAAAGTATTTCTAAGTGATACTGTGGACTTTCTACGATCTTCAATAGTGTTAAAAGACCATTTTTTCATTCCAGATATTAGAATCGAGCGTATAATTAAAAATGCGACAAAAAAAACAGCAGTGATTAAAATATTTTGATTATTTAAGGCTAAGGTTAAAAAATCTACATTAAACAAAAAAACTCCCTATAGCCATTTTTTCTTTTTAAAAAAAACAATCAGGCTTATTGTTATAAAAATCATTAAGCCCCATAAAAAAAAGTAAGAGCCTTTCCACTTTAATTCAGGCATAAATTCAAAGTTCATGCCATAGACACCAACAATAAATGTGAGTGGAATAAAAATTGAAGTACAAACAGTAAGTACTTTCATGATTTCATTCATTCTATTGTTGGTGATTGATAAATACATTTCAGTTATCCCATTTGCTAAATCTCTAAAAGCTTCAACACTATCAACAACTTGTATAACGTGATCATACAAGTCTTTCATGTAAGGTAAAGTAGTGGTCTTAATTTGGTTATGTTCACTGCGAGCTAATTGTGATGAAATATCTCGAAGTGGCCAAACAGATTTTCTTAAAAAAAGTAAAGATTTTTTTAAGGTAAAAAAATCAGACAAAGAAATTGAATTAGAATCTTTAATTATATTCTGTTCAAAACTATCGATGCTATCATCAAGATCTTCTAATAGTTGATAGTAGCTATCAACTAGATTATCTAAGAGGCTATAAAGTAAATAATCAGCAGCAAGTGCGCGGACTCTGCTATTGTCTGATTTTATTCTGTCTCTGGTTGGTTTAAAAACATCGCCCGGTTCTTCTTGAAATGTGATGACAAAGTTGTTTTTT
Source organism: uncultured Bdellovibrionales bacterium (assembly GCA_937980625.1). Taxonomy (GTDB): domain Bacteria; phylum Bdellovibrionota; class Bdellovibrionia; order Bdellovibrionales; family UBA1609; genus JAHDIR01. Next base: position 7,240 of record CALJPJ010000092.1, on the reverse strand, counting down.
AATATAAAACTTACCTGTTCAGATTGAATAATTCGTTTATCTTGATTAAAGGAGTACATTTTGGCTATTAAAAAAATTGAGTCATCTAAAAAATCTATCTTGGGTCTGTGTGTGGTATTAACAATATCTTCCATAACTAAATTATGAATATCAAATTTTCTACAAATTTTTTTAATGTCGTCTATATTATGAAGGCCATTAATATTTAGCCAGTTCACACCTGAAGTGGTTGAAGAAACTTGTTCAAAGTAGTTAAAATCTAGATTATTAGTAGAAAATTTTTCTGAATTGTAGTTAATTAATGATATTGATGTATTATTAACTTTTTTCTCTCCAACAAAAAATAAAGTGCCAGGAGCTAAGCCAGCTTTTTTGCTTTTTTTTAATTTAATTTTTTTTGACATGTTATTGCCTTAGACTAAATATTTTAAATTACAAATTTCTTAAATTTAACCTAAGACACCTTGAAAAATGTGTAAAATAAATTTTAATCTTATTAGAGTTTTTATATAAAATACCTATGTAAAATAACTAATACAACAGTTGAGATCAAGGTTAAACTTGTGATTTTTATACAAGATAAATTTGAATTGAACAAATTAACTATTATTAAATATTTAAATAAGAACTTTGTACTTTAAAGACGAATACTAGAGTGAACATTTTATTATTTATTAAGTGGTTGATGCTATAAACGTCGACAAAAACAAGTCCTTTACTGATAATATAAGATCGAATAGGCTTTTTATATTCTACTATTGAATTATTTTAGTCCATAAGGTGTAAAGTAGCTTAACGGGTTCTTTAAAAATTTTTTTAGGCATAATATAAATAAACTTCTTCCTTGATTAAAAGTGAGCTTTCTTGACCTAAAAACTATAAAGAAAGTAGTGCTAAAACTAACAAATAAATTTATAAGGCCAATAACTAACACACTAAAAACTAGAACTAAAAATGTATCCCACATAAAAGTATCTAGATTATGAGATAGCCCAATTCCAATTTGAGCAGATGCGAATGTTATATGTCTGACATCGATCGGCAGTCCAAGGATTTTACCAACTACCGATACGAAAGCCAATAAAAAACCTAAAGAAATATTACTAGAAAAGCCATCTAAATGATGGTCCAAACAAGAAATTAATTTTTTATAATAATTTTTTTTTCGTTTAAATACATGAGTTAGTCTTTCATTAATGTGATTAAATATATACCAATTTCTAACAGCTCCAGCGAATAAGCCACTCATAGCTAAGCACAGGCCTGTTAGAAATGCGTAAAAAAATGATAAGCTATAAAAAGGATGTAGACTTTCAATTAGGTAAGAAATAGTTTTCTCTTCAAGAAAAAAAATATTATATCGTTTTAATAAATAATAGCATAAACCAGCCACTGGTAGAGCTACAATAAAATTACTTAAAATTGCTATAAATTGAGTTCTAAAGGCATCTCTTATAAGCTCTGAGATATCTTCGAGAAAATACTTACTAGAAGTACTTTGGTCCATCTTACGAGCAATTCTAGAAGCGGTCATTGCAGGTTGTTTTGTGGCTAATGACCCCTTTAAAAAGTATATAAGTAAAAATATACCAGAATAGATCAGGCCATAGCTTAAAAAGTTAACTGCTGTAACCCAATTAAGCTCTTGAACTAGAGGCTTTAATAAGGCAAAAATGCCAACAACTAATCCTCCGATTAGTCCTTTTATAAGCATAGACTTAAAGCCTTTTTTGTCAGTTTTTATATACTTTTCTCCTGCGGCACTTGTATGCTCAGTAATTTCATAAAAAACCAACTCAATATAATCGAATAATAAGTTAAATAAATTTGTATTAGCTTTTAATGAATTTAAAATTTTTGTTGTAACTGTAGCAGCAGCTAACGATGTGTTTTGTGAGTTTATGGTTGCTTTTAAAGCAGAAAGTTCTTTCATTCTTTTTATAATATCTTTTATTTTTATAAGTCTATAAGTTATATCAAAAGATATTCCTTCACTTTTTTTATTAGAGCGAACGTATTCTACCGCTAAAATTCCTTGTTCGAGGCTTTGACATAAAAAATCGTAATTTATAGTATTAGGTAGAGATAAAAAATTATTTAAATGGATATCTATATCGCTAAAAAAATCCATAAGTTTTTTGTTATTGATTAATCTCGATCGGATTTGCCACGACGAACTATAATAAGTTAAACGAGCTAAAAGAACCTTTAGCGGTTGACTAGCTTTTGATCTTAAAATTATTTGAAGATCAGTATTGTCATTAGTAAGCCAATTAAAGACATGTGCAAGGTTGTCGTTTGAGAGCTGTAGTGTGAGGTCACTAACTTCCTGTCCATTAATGCTTTTCTGTAAAAAAGATCTTAATTCCGTTTTTGGGTATATGGGTGGAAAAATTTGGCTATTAAATCTAAATATTAACTCACCCAAAAAACTTTTTTCAGAACTTATGCCGACATCAGTGAGTGTGTTGGTAAAATCTAAACTCTTAATAATTTCTAAAAACTCTTTTTTTATTTTATTTTCATTTCTTGGTAGAATAGAGTTGAGAAAGTCTACAACATTATTGCTTTGTAATTGACTTATGGCTTCTATAAAACTGTCAATGCTATTTACACTTTTCATATTAATATAGTCTCCAATTATTAAAAATGAGTATTTAATATTTTAGCTTAGTAATTTTAGCTTAATTTTAAATAGCAAATAATTATAATTACTGTAATAAAGCATTTTAAATCAAATAAACTCGAATTGAGCTTATTTTTACAACTCATTATTGGACAAATTACTAGCTAAATGACTAAGTCATTATCACCTTCGACAAATTCCAAGTTTCCTGATATAGCAAGAGCTAGGCCAAAAGTCAAAACTCCAATTCTACCAATCATCATTAGAGAAATTATAATTAGCTTTCCAATTAAACTGAGTTGAGCAGTAATACCAGTGCTTAATCCAACCGTACCTATTGCAGACAATGATTCGAAAATTAAATCTGAAATAGCAATTGACTCTGTTGAGCTTAGAACTAAAAGACTTACCCATACTATTAATATACAAAACACAAAAGAGGATGCTGCAAGTTGAAGTCTTTTGTTGGGAATTTTTCTTTTCATGAAGCAAATAGTATTACTTCGTTTTAAAGTACTAGTAAGTAGCCCCCATAAAGCTGAGAGCGTAGTAGATTTTAATCCACCTCCTGTCCCTGATGGGGAAGCTCCAAATAACATGAAAAAATATAATGATAGCAGAAGCACTGATGGGACACCAGAGAAGTCGATACTATTAAACCCTACAGTAGTCACTGAACTCATACTGTGAAAAAATGATATAAGAAGTTTTTCACTAAGTTTGTTTGTCGCATATGGAGTATTTAGAATATAAAAAATGATTGTGCCAACTATAATTGATAAAAATGTAACTTTTAATATAACTTTAGAAGTAAATGTAAGTTCTTTTCGCTTTTTACGGAAATTTAAATATGAGTCAATGAAAACGATGTATCCGATTGCACCTAAAATACTAAGTGAAGATATAGTTAACAGAATAGGTGTGTTATATTTTAAGTCAAAAAAGCTATTATCAAATAAACTTAATCCAGCAGTACAAAAGGCTGATATGCTGTGGAATAGGCCTAACCAAACTGGATTTTCATAACCATATTTCCAAAATAATATGGATAGTATGGTCGTGCCAAGTAATTCTATTGTTAGTGTGAAAAATATAACTCCTTTTAAAAAACCCTTGATATCTAGAGACTCCGGGAGTGGAAAAGCTGTACGAGTTAGTTTTTCTCTAGATTTTGAAAATCGATGCCCTGTTTGTAGAATGATGAAAGAGCCAAAAGTCATATATCCTATTCCACCAACCTGAATCAATATGAGGATAATCAGCTGTCCAATAAAATTATAACTATTACCTATTGAAATAGATGTTAATCCAGTTGTAGATAAAGCAGAAACAACTGTGAATAAATTATCTATAAAGTTAATGTCTGTTGCTCTAGAAATAGGTAAAGTCAAAAAAAATAAGCCAATAATAATATAGGATAAGTACCCAAGCATTAAAATATGTATTGGATTTTTATTAATTATTAGTCTTTCAAGTTTAAGTAGTAAATATTCTATTTTTTTCATATTTATTCTGATAACATCTATCGTATTATTAATACATTAATAATTGATATTATGAACTAAATTTAAAGTCATATGCCTAAAATTTTGGCTTGGAAGCGTATCCGTTGCGAGTTTTGTATTATGAAATAGATTTCTCATAGGTTGTAGGGGTAGAGGTATCAATTGTAAAGCTTCCAAGGCAGTCAGCCGTTGTTCAAGGCTCCTGTTGTACTGAAAATATTTATATTTTGCCTTATTCCTTATTATTGATGAGCTGTGTGTTCAGAAAAATGGTCAAATATTTTGTGCGGAAATTAAATTAATAAAGGTAGTGACTTTAAGTCACTGCCTTTATTAAAATATCTTTTCGGTCAGTAAAACTAAGGCTTGAGCTGCTATCAACTTAAGGCCCAGGCTACTTTTTTGTGGGGGGGGGATAGGTCGCGCGACTATAGTTAAGATATGTTTCTCAGTAGTGTAGCTAGAACCTGAACTCAATTAACAACTCTTTTATTTAGAAATATCATCTTCTAAATTAAAGGCTTATATTTAAATGATTTACCTTTAAATTAGATATATCATCTAATTTGTATTTTGGTATTTTATCTAAAACCACACTTTTGTAGGCTGGGTTAACAACAGAAGTGCAAAGCTTTCTTTCATTGTCATATCCAAACAGTTTATAGGAGATTGTATTAACATTTACTTTTTTTATTTTCACTTTAGAGTTTGGTATAAAGCAATTATTTTTATGGCTTGTTACTGCTATGACTTGAACAAAATCAGACCCAGTATCCTCAAGGTAGATATTAGCTACATTCACTTCACCTAACTCAGGGACCTTTTCTGTAGGTAAAAAAGTGGCATAAGCATAAGAGCTAAAAAAAAATATAGATATAGTCGCAATTTTTAAAATTGATCTCATTAATTCCTCCTTGATCTTTGAGTTTAATTACTCAAAACAAATATTGCTGTAAACTAATTTATAAGTAAAATAGATAAATATTATAATAACTATCGTTAAATACGATACATGCTAGAGTTCATCGTATAATAAAACAGAATAAGATTAACTCATGATGCCGTTAAGTGTTTTAATCGATTTTTCTTTTTTAAGTTAATTTTTATTTTTTTTAATGTTAATTAATTTATTATTTTTTTTAAAAAAAAATAGTTGTTGTTTTAGTTTAGAAAAAACATGATTTAAAGCTGTGTATTTGTTATCATTGGACTCCTGATGAAGGAGAAGCCCTAAAGTAGATCTTAATTCGCTGTAGACAGCGTAAAGACCACCATTAGTTTTAACAACTTTAAGTTTTATTTTTGAATCACTGGGGCTCCTCCTGAGGATATCCTCAATAATTTTTTTGCAATACTTTTTAAGTTTATCAGAAGCTTTAAAATTTAAGTATTGTATTGTACAGTTTTTATTATTTTCAATCATAAAACCTCCTTAATGTAAATTGTACTTTATTTCTGTAACTTTAATTGTACTGACCATTTTTTATTATTTCTGAGTAGATCTAATGTGACTAGTTCACCAATGGAGTGGTTATCAAGCGCTAGTAGTAAGTCATCAACAGTTTTTATTTTTGTTTCCCCCAAACCAATGATTATATCTCCTGGTTCAATTCCATGTTCATAGGTAATAGCAGCAGCTTTTATGCCTGCTTTTTCGGCATTAGATCCTTTTTGAATTTGTAAAATTACTACTCCCTCAATTCCAAGCATACTAGAGATTTTTTGATTTACTTCAATTCCAAGAGTTGGGCGAAGGTACTCTCCGTATTTGATTAGCTGAGGTACAACTCGATTTACTGTATCAACAGGGACAGCAAACCCAACTCCAGCATATGCTCCAGAAGGACTATAAATAGCAGTATTAATACCAACTAGGCGCCCGGCAGAGTCTAAAAGGGGACCTCCAGAGTTTCCTGGGTTTATAGCTGCATCAGTTTGTATCAAGTTGCCTATAGATGGACCATTATGGCCGGGTAAAGATCGGTCTAAAGCAGAAACTAAACCTGAAGTTAATGTCCAATCTAAGCCAAAGGGGTTTCCGATTGCAAAAACTTTTTGCCCCACTTTAATAGATTTGCTACTACCTAATGGAAGAGCTTTGGGTAAATTTTTAACACTTTTTACCTTCAAAACAGCAATATCGTGGTCAACACTAGCGCCAACTAAAGTCGCCTCATAGCTTCGTCCGTCGGAAAATTTGATTTGAGCTTCACTGGCGCCTTCAATAACATGAAAATTAGTGATGATATGGCCATGCTCATCCCAAATAAATCCGCTACCATTACCTCTTGGAACTGAGAATGCATTATTTGACCAATAATCAATGACTCTTTTTTTAGTTGATAGATATACAACAGAGTCCTTGGAGTTTTCAAACAGTTCTATAGTAGATTTTTCATCTATTGCAAGATCACCACGAGGGGTTATAGGTCTTGGCTCATGAGTCGTTAAAATTTGAGCATTAATTACTGGCCATTGCCATAAAGCAATTAATGCTGCACAAGCAATTGTAATAATTGATGTCTTTAAAATAAATTTTTTTTTCATATTTATAACTCCTAACAAGCTTCTAGGTCTACATTAGCTTCAATTTTTCCATAAACATTGATTCTGTTCATTAAGTTGAGGTAGTCTGTTTGCTGGTCACTTAAAACTTCTTCATAGTCACAGGTATAATCAGCGATGGCTTTAAAAATTTTTTTAACTACAAAGTATTTTTGCTTATTATCAAAATGACCTATGACTTTTACATCATCATATAAGTAATTATGAACTAAAATTATTTTGTCAGTCTCTATGAAAAGAGGAGTCTCATGAGTTGCAGACTTTAATTTGTAATTAAGAAATTGACCTGAGTTTTTTTTTAACTTTGAAGGTAAAACTACGCCCTCAAGCTCCACAGTATTTTTTTCATTAATGAGTGAAATAGGTTGTGGAGAGTTAATTTTATAGTGACTTATATTTTTTTTGTTATTACGAAGCATTATAACCTCCTATTTTTAGCAAAAATGCTGTTTTGTGAAAGTGTTAAATATGAATAGTTACTAATTTATTACGTTTTTGATTAATTACTTTAAAATTAAACTTAATGTAAAAAAGTGTACAATAC
>CALJPJ010000091.1 GCA_937980625.1 uncultured Bdellovibrionales bacterium | reverse complement strand
GAGGAAGAGGGTTTAATTTAAGCTTTATTCATTGGATTTAGGTATTTATATTAAGGGCTGTAATAATATTGGTATTAATAGCCTGGAGATATTATGTTCCTTGAAGGAGCTAGGCTTATAAAGCCAAAATAAAGTGAATGAGATATCAATTTAAAATAAGTTGAAATGGAAGTATAGGTAGCTCAGTGCAACGTCAACAGAGCCTAGCTTACTATTTGATTTCTGTTGGTTCTTTTTGGACTGGAGGCTTAACTTCTGTAGCTTCTTTTTTGCTCATTGACCTTTCTAACAAATAGGCCACAGAGTCTTTTGATAATCGCTTAGCAATATATGCTAAAGCCTTCTTGTCATTCGAAAATTTAGATAAATAAACATCAAAATAATCTTCAAAGTTTAGTTGTTTAGAGTACTGGAGGTTCTCAAGCTTAACCTGTTGCATAGACTTGTGTTTGTTAATCTGTTTAGCAATTTTTTTCTGCTCAGACTCAGAAGAGTTTTCAGGGACGCTTAAACTCAGCATAAGTTGTTGAATTTGCTGTGAAAGCTCTACTACTTCTGTTCTTGAATCATGAATTTGTACGCGTTTCCAATTTTTAAAAGTCAGCGGGTGAGATGGCAACTCCGCAGCCATAAGGCTACTCAGGCAAATGCTATATATTAAAACTATAATTAACTTTATATTCATTAGGGGCCATCCTCTCACCCCGAAATACTACAAAATATATGCCCAAACCAAAACCAATTAAAGGTCATTTGGGGCTATAACACTGTAAATATTAAGTAAAAAGGCGCCAATTTTGTCATTTAAAAAAACCATAACTTTAAGGCTGCCTCTAGCTTTGATTTAATAAATAACAAATACAGCAGGGAGCCTAAATGCCGTTTTAGTTAAGAATGTTCTCGTCACCCTGAGGTAAAGCCGAAGGACCTCCGCTGTATCGAGATCCATCGGCTTCACCTCAGGATGACGAAAGAGCTTTAACTAAACAAAAGTGTTTAAACGATTAAACTTAGTTCTGCCTAGGTACTTTACACATTGAAGCGGCTTGAACAAATTCTGGAAATGGATATTCAGCCATAAGCTGGTTAGCACAATTAATATCAACTCGATCACAAGCGAAGTATATCTCAGCCACTGATAAAAGAGGAGCCTTACGCTTAGCAAGACTTAAACAAGCTTCATTCACTTCAACTTTACAGCTATTTACTGCCGTAATTGTTGCTGGAAACGGGGCCTCAAGTTTAACCCTATTAACACAGGCCATATCAACTTTTTTACAAGCATTTACAGCTGAATTTAAATCAAGAATGGGGTGATCCATCGCAACCTGCTGAACACAAGTCATATTAACATTCACACAAGCAATATTGGCTTTAGCTAAACTTGGAAAAGGAGCCTTACTCGTAACCAGCTCAACACACTCTTGGTTAATTACATCATGAGAATGGTCTTCAGATGCAAGTAATTGGTATGAGAAGCAGAATACTAGCAGTAAAAGAATGGCTTTAAACATAGGGGCCTCCTTCAGTTTATTTGAGTTAAAAAGTTAATAAGTTCTAGGTATTTATACCATAAAATAGGCTATTACTGGGGACCTTTAGGTGCGATTGAAAAGACTACTTTTGCTGTCAAATTGTTTAACATTTGTACTCGCTAGAAATGGTATCTGAGGCAATTAGTAAACTTAAAGAGAGTTATCTCGAATGAACGCCATTGGGATCGTTATCCCTGCTGTGGTTTTGACGACGAGATTTTTTACTCTTCCTGCTAGCAGGCTCTATGGTTTGGTTAGAATGAGGCATATCAATAGACTTGTACTTAGACCTATTTAAAGCCGAGTGATACCTGTAGTAAGCGCAGCTTGGCCTCTCATCTTTTTTATAAAAAGACATAAACTCAGGGCTTAGTTTTTTCTCACACCCTGGGGCGACGATTTTATTTGTCCCTCTAATTAGTGATACAGATAACTCACACAAACCTGGTATGGTTGCTGCAATAGCCTCAGGGCTACTGGTTAAACTGGCTGCATTTTTCATTCTTAATTGTATACCGTCTAAAAAGTCTGACCTTAAATAGGAGTCATCTGCTTCAAAAATATCACGCACATGAGCGGCTAATGATCTATCAGCTGTTGTTATTGGTTTAGTTACTGTTAATTGAGTAACATCAAAAATCGATTTGTACTCATCCCAATCAGACGTTTCTGGTGCATCTACGCCCAAGCCTGATAACCCCGAATATTTTTTGCTTTTACTTTTAGTTTTTGCATTTTTATTAAACTTCTCATATGGAGCAAATAATAAAGCTTCAGCCTTTTTTTGAATTGTTGAAACTGAGGCCTTAGAGTTAACACCTAACTTGAGCCTAACTTGTTGTCCAATAACATTAATCGAGTCAATAAAATCATTGGCCTCTAGTTTTTTTGGATCTAAATCTGGCCATTTTGCAAGCTCATCAATAAAGGCATTTGACTCCTCAATTAATGGTAGGGTTCTGCTCCAATCACCGGTTGAGTCAGTTTTTACTTTTTCTAATACTATATCTTTAATGGCCATATTAGCGCGCCTAATGGCACTTAACTCATTAGCCACTGGCCCCCAAGAATAATAGTTAAATGCTTTAGCCCCTGAGCCGGCGCTGCTGTCTCCACCATTCTCCCTAATTTTGGCATTTAAGTACTTTACAATGTTATCATTATTCAACTCAAATTGTTTTTCGTATGATAACTCATTTCCGTTTTCATCTGTAGATGTATAGTCAAAGCCCACAGACTTCATTTGACTTCCTATAGAGCTATAGCCACCGCCAGTCATAAACTGTTTCAAATAATACTTAGAATTACTCTTATCTTTTAAACCCAATGAACTGTCATTTATTCCGCCATCAATAAATAGTTTTTTCATGGCATAATATTGCTGTAACTTTTGATTTAATTTTTCTTTCTCTGTTGGTTCTTCTGTTTTAAATGAAGAAAAATCTAACAAAGAATTTGTACCACCTAAGCTAAAGGCACCTTCGTCTAACATCCCTCCTAAGGCTTTCAATGCCACTCTCGCGTTACTAGCTTCTAAGGCTCCTAATATTTTATCATACTCTTCAGTCCCTTTTATTCTCGCACGTACACCCTTTATGTATTCATTAACAGGATTATATCTTGGATTTTTTTTCTTTTTTTTCTTTAGCTCTTCATTATAAGCACTAATTTCTTCGACCTCACAAGATTTCATAACTATTTCATGATACATACAAGCGATGTCATTGGTGTGCATTTCTCTTTTAAAAACTGTTAACGCTTGTGATGGAAGATTTTCCCGAAAGTTGGCAATTTTTGACAAAAGACCAGCAACAGACCCTATTGTACCTGTTGCTAGCGAACCTGCACTTAACGTCGGAGCTGCTAGAGAAACTATACCCAATCCCATAGATACCGAATTTGCAGCAAAGCTCTTACCTATATGCTTGGCACAATCACTTTTGGAATTTCTGACTTGGTTATTTAACGTATCAAAAAGATTTGATACAGCGGTTAAAGCTTCTTGCTCACCTTTTTTATCATCACGAATAGCGTAGTCTTTACGCGCCTGTTTAATTTCTGCATCAACTTGATCTAAATCAGTTAACCAAGCATCAAGGACAAAATCCTCATCTCCTCGATGAATTGCTTTTGCATATTCTGCTTTTAAATAGGCTCTTTTTCGTTCTAACTTTTTTAAAGGTGTATAAGCACTTTCTAACAAACTTGGTAAATCTCTAACAGCCTTGATACTTTTAACAAACTGCTCGCCACACTCTTTAACGGTGTTCTCTAAAGATTCTAATGTCGCCTCTGTTGTTGATGCTAAACCCTTAATTTCACTATTTTGACTGACATAAGGACAGATATTAGCCATAATTGGCTGACCAAAAAATAATATTAACAATAAAATAACTCTTCTTAACATTTGCATATATTTAAATGTTCCTAACTGAACTAATCCACGATCTAAATAATTTTAACGATATTGGTTTTGTTTCTACTAATATAACTTGGCTGCTTAAATTGTGTTTTCTAGATTTCTTTCTAAATATTTCTTTTATAGCAATATACTTTTCTTCACCTTTACTTTTAATATTTATTAAACAGGCAAATTTTTTATGTGTTAATAATTGATATTTTTGCTTTAACTTTTTTAATTTTTTTAATTCTTGGCCACATAAAACACCACGCTCAGCAAAAGTAGTTAATACTGTTCTCGTTCTTTGAGGATTGTTATTATTAATTAGCATTAAATCAGGGGCTGACATCGCACTTGGAAAGTTCATTTTCTTCCATGATTTTTTATTTACTTGAACCTTAACTCCAGCCCGTAAAAGCTTTAAACTTTCTGATTTTTTTGCTTGAACAGTACTAGCTAAAAACAACATCAAAATAAACATACAAAGATTTTTCATATTCTTATTATTATATTTACTTCACTAAAAACCAATTCATGAATAATTTTTAAGACTTTAGAAGGTACTTAACATAACAAGTACTAACCTTTGACCTAGCCTAAAACACCAACTACAGACTACCGACTACCGACTAATGAATAGTGTTTTTCACTAATCTGTCACCAGCTAAAGCAATGCTATTCAGCTAGGAGTTT
>CALJPJ010000090.1 GCA_937980625.1 uncultured Bdellovibrionales bacterium | reverse complement strand
GACTCAACAACATAACCTTCCCATTCAAGTGCTTTTGATACAATTTTTACACTTTCAGGGTCGTCATCAACAACCAAAACTCTCTGTCCATAATTTTCTAATTTAGTAACCATATATAAATTTTATTACGACAATAAAATTTCGTAAATAATATTAAAAGTTTCAAGCCTATTTACTAGGTAATTATTTCTTTATTTTTAGACTTTTAATTGATCTAGTCTAGAGTTTTATAAAACTAAAAAAATATTTTACATTTATTAAGGCACCAAGCTTTAAAATAACACCTTAAAAACGTCCAATCTTAAATTGTTGACAAACATTTGAATCACTTAAAAAGTTGTATTGGATTTTACTCTGATCAAACTGTAAATTATATACCTTATTTTTCTCCCACTCTGACCCTAATCCTGATTGTTTCTCTTTATTGTAGCTTACTTTTAAATTCATCGGGAAATTAACTTCATAACCGACTCTTTGTGATCTAAATGCGTATATATAACACGGGTGATTTTCTGTTATCTGTTTTTCAGTCAATAAATATTTTAAGAAAAAATTTACTTCCGAAAATGGATCAACAACAAAAGTATATAAATTATTTTTAGGCTGAACTGACATACCTATAAAATTAATTTTTACGCTTATATTATTATATAAGTTAAAAATGCGACTTAATTTTGATGGTTTTTTATTCGAGTTGTTAATAATGCTATGTGTAGAAATTTTCTGAGTGACAACTTGAGAGACTAATTTATCTTTAGAGAATTCAATTATCATTCTGTTTTCAGAGTTATTTTTTATCTTTACCCTTCCAAAATTAATATATTTATCATACTTATAGTTTGAACCATTTTTCAATTGGGGTATAAATTTTATGTCAATTGGATCTATTTTATTAGAAAAAATAAATTTATAAGATACATTGCTAACTCTGCCCTCACTTTTATACAAAACAATACACTCGCTATCACCATTTTTACTTAAATACTGGCTCGCTTGTTCATTCACTTTTTCTAGATCATTTATGTTCATTAAAAACTTATCACAAACTAAGTGATAGTCTCCTTGGCTACTTACTGGAATAATTTCTATTTTCTTTACTCGAGGTGTTTTTAATTTCTTTTGTGATCTAAATATATTTCTCTTAATAACAGGTTTTATAATATTACTCTTATCGTCAAGTAATATTAAATCTTTTGTAATCTCATTTAAGCTGAAAAAATTTAGCTTAAAAGGTCCAAATTTAAATTTATGGGTACTTCCCTCAGAATTCTTTGCTACAAACGAAAATACGCAGTTCATATTGTCATTAAACTTTTTTTTCGTTTTTATTTGGCTTAAAAATATTTGATCTGGCAACAACTCTAAAATTAAAATTTTATGCTTAATTTTTTTACTATAAACCTGTATATAATCATCACATGTCGATACTATATCTAAAATTATATTTTCATTTTCATACTTTTTATTAAATACCAATGTATCTTGCGTAGATAGTTCTCTTTGACTAAAATCTGTGAGCAGAGTTAGCTCTGTTTCAGTTTGAATTTTAGGCTGCTCAATACCCCACGGGTTACCCACACTTTCTTTATCATCACCACATCCTAACTGTAATAGCAAACTCATTATTAACACTGACTTTATTATAAATTTCATCTCTCTCCTCTTATCAAATTCACATTTTGATTTCATGCACCCAATTGATATGTATACAAACTCACTTTAGACAAATTAAACTTATTTCTCTATTGTGTGTAAATTGCACTTTCATAAATACCGCTGCAAATACTTGGCTATACATTTTTTTAACTGATTCCCCTGCTCGCATTATTAGGTCCGTATGGCTACGAATTTCGGATCTTTTTTACAACCCAACCTAGCTTGCATAGCTGGCCACGTAAGCTACCGTAACTATTATATAATTTAGCCAAAGAAAATTCGCTCTATGCATAGACATCATACCTATAGTCTATTTTTAATTTTTTGAATTGAACTTAACTACTTAATTTATTAATAAGATTATACAGTTATAAGATAACACAACATAGTTTTTGAAAGGATATTCATGGCCTACTCACATCTAGATATTGAAAAAAAATGGCAACAAAAATGGGGTGAGGCTAAATGCTTCGAGGCTGAAACTAAGTCCAATAAACCTAAGTATTATGCCTTAAGCATGTTTCCATATCCTTCGGGAGCCGGACTACATGTTGGGCACCTTGCCTCTTACACTCCCACTGATATTGTTGCTCGCTATAAAAGAGCAAAAGGTTTTAATGTCTTGCACCCCATAGGTTATGATGCCTTTGGCTTACCAGCCGAACAATATGCAATTAAAACTGGAGTACATCCAGAAGTTACAACAAACAAAACAACTGAAGGATTTAGAAACCTTTTAAAAGGTTTTGGATATAGTTTTGATTGGAGTAGAGAGATTTCAACTTGTGATCCTAACTTTTACAAGTGGACGCAAAAAATATTTTTAATTTTATTTGAAAAAGGCTTAGCTTATCAGAAAGAAGCTCCTGTTAATTGGTGTCCTGCTTTAAAAACAGTTCTTGCTAATGATGAAATTATTGATGGAAAAAGTGAACGTGGCAGTCACCCTGTTATTCGAAAACCGATGAAGCAATGGATGCTTAAAATTACAGATTACGCCGAAAGGCTGCTCAATGACCTTGATAAAGTTAACTGGCCGCACAAAACTAAAGAAGGGCAAAAAAATTGGATTGGCAAAAGTATTGGCGCTAAAATAAATTTTAAAGTTGATGGTCACTCAGATATCATAACTGTTTTTACAACTCGACCCGATACATTATTTGGTTCAACTTTTATGGTCCTAGCCCCTGAACATAGTTTGGTCCGTAAAATTACTACAACAGAGCAAACTAAGGCCGTTGAACAATATAAAATTGATGCCTCTAAAAAAAGTGAAATTGATCGCAAGGCCTATACTGATAAAACTGGGGTTTTTACTGGTGCTTATGCTCTCCATCCTATTACCAATGAAAAAATACCAATCTGGATTTCAGATTATGTTTTAATGGATTATGGCACTGGAGCCATCATGGCTGTTCCAGCTCACGACACTCGCGATTATGATTTTGCTAAATTTTTTAATATTCAAATAAAACAAGTTATCGACTCAGGAGACGAACCAATCCCTTATGAAGGTGATGGTAAACTTATCAACTCTCAATTTCTTGATGGCTTGAATAAGCAAGATGCCATTGAAAAAATGAT
>CALJPJ010000089.1 GCA_937980625.1 uncultured Bdellovibrionales bacterium | reverse complement strand
CTCATTAAAACTAAATTCTATATGATTTATTAGCTTTGTAAATCAAATTTCAATTACAAATACAAATAGTTGAATAATTTAGTAAAATTCATCTCTAAAAGACAAATTTATTTTACAAAAAAAGCCCACCATCGGTGAGCTTTTAAAAAGTTAAAAAATTATTTAAATAAAATTATTTTGGCCTGTTAATCTTTCTTGATTTGTTTTGCATTTGACGAATATGCTTTTTCTTAGCTTTCTTAGCTTTAGCAATTTCTTTTTGTCTTTTAACTTCAACTTTATCAATTGCATTCACAGTTTCATCAGATTTAGGCTCCGGTAGTTTGTAATCAACAAACTCAATATATGCCATATCTGCCATATCACCAGGGCGAGGTCCAACCTTAATTATACGTGTATAACCACCTGGTCTTTCCTTAAATCTCACTGACAAATCAGACACAATAGTATTAACTGTATTTTTGTTTGGAAACTTTGAAAGTAAAACTCTTCTTGAGTGTACTGTATTATCCTTGCCTTTAGTAATTGCTTTCTCTACATGACTTCTCATGAACTTAGCTTTAGTCAAGGTTGTCTTAATACGCCCATGCTCAACTAAAGAGTTTACCAAACCTCGAAGCAAAGCTTTTTTAGGTCCTTGTTTCCTACCACCAAATGACTGTTTACTAATCCTATGTCTCATATTTTACTCCTAGCAATAACTAACTATTGCATTCCTCCAGGTTGTCCGCCACCAGCCATACCACTTGGGTTTGTCTTGCTTGGCGCAGGTGCAGAATTTGGATCCCAACCTACTGGAGGCCATCCATCTATTTTCATTCCTAACGATAATCCCATAGTAGTTAAAATCTCTTTTATTTCATTTAAAGATTTTCTACCAAAGTTTTTAGTCTTTAACATTTCACCTTCAGACCTACATACAAGTTCACCAATATGTCTAATATTTGCATTTTTAAGACAGTTAGCACTACGCACAGAAAGCTCTAGGTCATCCACAGAGCGGAATAGATTTTCATTTAACTGACCTGTAACAACTTGTGTTTCTTCTTCCTCAGGCTCAATACTTTCATCAAATGTTACAAAAACATCTAATTGATCTTTGGTAATTTTAGAAGCTAAGGCAACTGCCTCTTCAGGCTTGATAGAGCCATCTGTCCATACTTCTAGGGCTAAAGCATCGTAATCCGTTCTCTGTCCAACTCGAGCATTTGTAACAGCATAATTTACTTTACGGATTGAACTATAAAGAGCATCAACAGCAATGTAACCAACTGGTAGCTCTTGATTAGAGCTTTCGGCATTTACATAACCACGACCAAACGTAACTATAATTTCGGCATCAAACTTTGCATCTTTACCTAGTGTCGCAATATGTGCACTCGGATTTAAAACTTCAATTTGGTCAGTCACTTGAATATCAGCAGCAGTAACAACACCAGGCCCTTGCTTATTAATTCTAAGAGTTAATGGCTCAGATGTATACTGACGAAAACGAACTTCTTTTAAATTTAAAATAATATCAGTTACATCCTCCAAAACTTCTGGGATTGTACTAAACTCATGTAAAACACCTTCAAATTTAACAGCTGAAACAGCAGAGCCCATCATTGAGCTTAGTAAAACCCTTCTCAGTGAATTCCCTAAAGTTACACCAAAACCTCTTTCTAAAGGCTTCACTGAAAACTTTCCGTAAGTTTCAGTTAATGTATCTTTATTTACATCGAAAGATTTAGGCTTAATTAAATCTCTCCAAAACTTATAATAATGCTGTTGCATATATGCTCCTAAAAATTAAAATAAAATTAAATACGTCTTCTCTTTGGTGGTCTGCAACCGTTGTGTGGAACAGGGGTTACATCTTTTAGTGATGTTATTCTAATTCCAGCATTAGCAATAGCTCTAACTGCTGGTTCACGCCCAGCTCCTGGGCCACTTAAAAATAATTCACAAGATTTAAATCCCATATCAATAGCCTTTTTAGCAGCATCTTCAGCAGCCATTTGCGCAGCAAATGGAGTTCCTTTCCTACTACCTTTAAAGCCTAACATACCTGCAGTAGACCAACAAATAGCTCCACCTGTTCCGTCAGTGATTGTAACAATTGTGTTACCAAAACCTGCGTTTATATAACATCTTCCACTTGGAACTACTCTTTTATTTCTTTTTTTTGTCGTTTTCTTTCCAGCCATTAAATTGCTTTCCTATTTTTAATTAACTATTAAACTGCTTTTTTCTTGTTAGCTACTGTCTTTTTAGGACCCTTTCTAGTTCTTGCATTTTGACGAGTACTCTGCCCCCTAACCGGTAGACCACGTCTATGCCTAAGCCCCCTATAACAGCCTAAATCCATAAGTCTTTTTATTGAAAGACCAACTTCTCTACGCAAGTCACCTTCAACTTTAAAGTTTTCATCAATATAATTTCTTAACTGAACCACTTGTTCATCAGTTAACTGATCTGTGCTCATACTTTCATCAAGCCCAACACCTTTACAAATTTGCTTTGAACGTGTGTTGCCTACTCCAAATATATAGGTAAGGGCAATAACTAATCTTTTCTTTTTTGGTAAATCTGTACCTGCAATACGAGCCATATTAATTAACCTTGTCTCTGTTTATGTTTTTTTACTTCACATATTATTCTAATTACACCCTTGCGCTTAATAACTTTGCACTTTGGGCACATCTTTTTTACTGATGCTCTAACTTTCATCTTTAAAATCCTCGTAAGTATTTAAAATCACTTATTAAAATTTACAATCTAAACAGTAATATTATAGCGATCGCTGAGGCTAACATTACTACTAGCCAATGTCTAGGCTTCATAGCTAAAAAAGCCTTTTTTCACAATAATTTTACTTTCACAAAAACATAAATTCTCAACTAGAAATTACGCCTTTAATACCTCATTAATACGACCATAAACTTCATCCATGCTGCCAAGGCCAGATATTTTTACAAGACTCCCTTGAGCCTGGTAATAATCTTTTAGTGGTGCTGTAGACTTCTCGTATACGTCTAATCTTTTAGCAATAGAGTCAGCTTCATCATCAGCTCTTTGATAAGTTTCGCCACCACATTTATCACATACACCTTCTGATTGAGTTGGGTTTGCCTCTATATGGAAACTTGCCCCACAACTTTTACAAACTCTTCTACCAGATAATCTTTTTATTAAAAAATCAGTTTCAACGTCTAAAAAAATAGATTTATCAATTTTTTTATCCATTTTAGTAAGCATCTCGTCTAATCTTTCTGACTGAATCACCGTTCTTGGAAACCCGTCTAATATAAATGATTTATTTTTTAAGTTAGTAATGGCTTCATCAACTAGCCCAATAACAATCTCATCTGATACTAACTCACCTTTATCAATTACCTCTTTTGCCTTTAGGCCTAAAGCGGTCTGATTTTTAATTGCAGACCTCAAAATATCTCCAGTACTTATATGTGCAAACCCATTTTTTTCAACTAATAAAGCGGACTGGGTTCCTTTACCTGCACCTGGAGGGCCAAAAAGCAGAATGTTCAATATTGAACCCTCCTACTTCTAACTTTCATTCCTTTCATCACACCATCATACTTAGCTGTAATCATATGTGACTGTATTTGCTGGCTTGTATCTAAAGCCACACCAACTAAAATCAGTAAACTTGTACCACTAAAATAAAATGGTAAATTCAACTCTTGAACTAGTAAAGTTGGGACAATACAAATTAAACTTAAATACACAGCACCTGTTACAGTTAAACGATCTAAAACACGCTTAATATAATCTGCAGTACTCTTACCAGCTCTCACTCCAGGAACAAAGCCGCCATACTTCTTGAGATTATCAGCTACCTCAGTTGGGTTAAAAACAATTTCCGTATAAAAGAAACAGAAGAAAACAACTAAACCTGTAAATATCACGTTATAAAGTGAACCCGTAGGTGTAAAGGACTGCTGTAACTGCTGCACCCATGCGGCATCAGTAAACTGGGCAATAGTTGCTGGAAACATTAGTAAACTGGAAGCAAAGATTGGTGGAATAACGTTAGCAAAGTTAATTTTTAAAGGCAAATGACTAGCCGGAGCCTGCATAGAGTCCTTTCCTTTACCACGCTGTGAGTATTGCACTTGAATTCTTCTTTGCCCAGTTTCAACAAATACAATGGCGGCAACTGACAAAATCATACCGGCTATAACAATTAGAGCTAAAAGGATATTCATATCTCCTTTAGCAACCATATGCCACATACTCATTGCCCCTGAAGGTATTGCCGCTGCTATACCTGCAAAGATAATTAAACTGGCACCATTACCAACGCCGCGTTCAGTGATTTGCTCACCTAACCACATGATAAAACATGCCCCTGCAGTTAAAGTCATGATCGTAACTAATTCAAACGGAAGCGGACCAAACCAAGGCGTTGTCACCAAAGGCTGACCTTCAGAGTTGGAACTAGCAAGCCAAGTTGCCATTGCGTAACCTTGAACTACAGACAAAAGAACTGTGGCATAACGAGTATATTGGGTAATTTTTTTTCGCCCAGACTCACCTTCTTTTTTAAGTTGCTCAAAATAAGGGATCGCTGCTTGTAACAATTGAAATATAATGGAAGCAGAAATATACGGCATAATACCCAAGGCAAAAACACTAAATCTTTCAAGTGCTCCCCCTGTAAATGTATTAAATAATCCAAAAATACCACCACTCTGTGCTTGGAAGAACTGCATTACGGCTGCTCCGTCTACACCAGGTGTAGGAACAGCAACACCAATTCTGTAAACGGCAAGCATGGCTAGGGTAAAAAATATTCGGCGCTTTAACTCAGTTGGAATCGACAAATTTGGTGTATTGGCCACTACTTAATCACCTCTGCGGTGCCACCAGCTGCTTCAATAGCCTTCTTGGCAGTTTCGCTAAATTTATGTGCTTTAACAGTAAGGGCTTTTTTAATTTCACCATTACCTAATATTTTAACTCTCTTTGTATGATGAGTTACACCACCAGCTTTTAGTGTCTCAGGGTTTACTTCACCATCAAACTTCTCTAGTTGATTTAAGTTTACAATCTCATAAACTTTTTTAAACTTACCATTCGTAAATCCAAATTTTGGTAAACGAATTTGTAGTGGAGTTTGTCCACCTTCAAAACCACGACGAATGGGAGCTCCTGCTCTTGCTTTTTGCCCCTTATGTCCTTTACCTGAGGTTTTACCCCAGCCAGAACTATGTCCACGACCAATTCTACGTTTTTTATGTGTAGAACCTTCTTTTGGCTTTAATTCACTTAATAAACTCATTTTATTCTCCTGAAATACAATTAGTCGTTTACTGGTGTAACTTCTAACATATGTTGAATTTTAAAAATCGCCCCACGTTGTGCTGGTGTATCTTTAACTACCACTTCATGGTTTATTTTTCTTAAACCTAAACAACGTACAGTGTCTTTTACTTTTTGGTTTCTACCAATCAAGCTTCTAACTAATTTAATTTTAAATGCCTTTGCCATCTTTATTACCTCTATTAAGCTTCAATCTTAGAAAGCTTTGAGTCAACTAACTGACTTAAACCTTGTAAAGTTGCTCTTACAGCATTGTGTGGATTTCTTGTTCCAACACATTTTGTTAAAATATCCTTAATACCTACAGTCTCTAAAACAGCACGAACAGCTCCTCCAGCAATAACTCCTGTACCAGGTGCTGCTGGGATTAATATAACTTTAGCCGCTCCAAACTCCCCTACAACTTCGTGTGGAATTGTACGACTTTCTTTTAATTTATATGTTTGCATGGTTTTTTTAGCCATTCTGCTAGCTTTACCAATAGCCTCAGGAACCTCACCAGCTTTACCAGTTCCAAAACCAACATCACCTTTACCAGTTCCTGCAACAACTAATGCGGAAAAAGAAAACCTTCGTCCACCTTTAACAACTTTAGCTACTCGGTTAATTGTTACAACACGCTCTTGTGCTTCTACAGTTTCTTTATTCACTGACATCTCCCTTAAAATTTTAGTCCAGCTTCTCTGGCACTATTAGCAATGGCGCTAATACGGCCATGGTAAAGGTAACCACTTCTATCAAATACAACGTTCTTTATATTTTTTTCTTGTGCTCTTTCGGCAATTAACTTGCCCACAATTGCTGCAGCTTCTTTATTACTTTTACCTTTGGATGAAAAAGATTTTTCTACTGTCGATGCAGACACAATTGTTTTATGAGTTAAATCATCAATTAACTGAGCATAT
>CALJPJ010000088.1 GCA_937980625.1 uncultured Bdellovibrionales bacterium | reverse complement strand
GGTATTCAGTTTTTAAGGCATATTGAGAGAACTAAAGCATTTGTTCATTTGATTGATGCTTCTGAATTAGCTCCAAAGCCACCAGTTGAGAGTTATAATTTAATTATGAATGAATTAGCAAAATATGATGAGCTCAAAGAGCATCAATCTCATTTTTTATCTTTGACTGAACGAGAGCAAATTGTTGTTTTTAGTAAGATAGATGTTTTAACTGAAGAACAGCTAAGAAGATTAGTAAGAGAGTTTAAAAAAGAAACTAAAATTGAACCAATGGTGATTTCGTCTGTAACAAGAAAAAACTTAAATTCTTTGATATATAAAATGGATGGCTTAGTTAATAAAGAGGATAACGATGAATAATAGCATATATTTATATGGTGGTAGTTTTAACCCGTTC
This sequence comes from uncultured Bdellovibrionales bacterium, assembly GCA_937980625.1. Lineage (GTDB taxonomy): Bacteria > Bdellovibrionota > Bdellovibrionia > Bdellovibrionales > UBA1609 > JAHDIR01. The sequence continues at coordinate 12,613 of CALJPJ010000088.1, read as the reverse complement.
CACATTGGTCATTTAAATGTAATCGAAACATTAGTTAGCTCATTTCCTGAAAGTAAAGTAGTAGTGATGCCATCACACAGAAGCCCGTTAAAAGAATTTGATTACGACCCTGGTATTGAGCATAGAGTTGAGGTTGTAAAGTCTATGACAAGGGATTTGTCAGTTGAAGTTGATACTTACGAAATGGATCAAGGTAAAAAGTGTTATACGGTTGATGTCTTACCTTATATCAAAGAGAAGTATGCAAGTGATAACATAAATATTGTCATTGGCTTAGATCAATTAAACCAATTTCATAAATGGAAGAATTATCAAAAAGTTTTATCTCTAGCTAACCTGCTTGTAGTTAGTCGCCCTGGATACGATTTTTTGAAATTTGAAGATTTACCTTTAGATTTACAAGATTTAGTAGATGATTATACACAAGACAAATTTATATTATCAACGGGTTTAACAATAACATATTTGAAGCTTGATGAAAATTTTGATGTATCATCTTCAGAATTAAGATCTAAAATGAGAAAGGGCCAACCAACTGGAAATTTAATTTTAGAGGAATCCAAAAACTATTTCTTAGAGAAAAAAATATATGAAAGATTAGATGCTAAGGTAGAAGATTATAAAAAATTTACTTTAGATTGTGAAAAGCTACTCAATGAAAAAAATGCTCTAAATGTTTTGTCTTACGATGTACGACACATAACTCAACCATCTGAATTTAATTTGATTGCCTCGGGCACTAACACCAGGCATACATCTTCTCTGGCTGAACATTTAATTAGATATATGAGAAAAACAAGAGGTTTATCTCCAATAGCTGTAGAGGGAATTAGTGAAGGAAGATGGATTGTTATTGATTACGGTGCATTGATTGTTCATGTCTTTTACGAATTTGTTCGTAATGAGTATAATTTAGAAGAACTATGGGTGAATGGGGAGCTTCTTAAGGAGAGTTAGTTTGCAACTCAAGCTACTATATATACAATCAGGCAATGAGAAGTGGGCTACTGTTGCAACTGAATTATACTTTAAAAAGTTAAATCAATATTATCCATTTAAAATTCAAGCAATTAAGACTAAAAGCCTTCCCCGAAGCAAAAAAAATGAAAAAATAAAACTAGAATCAAGTTTAATTTTAAAGAGAATTGAAAAAGAAGATTATGTAATTATCTTTGATGAAAAGGGAAACAATTTCTCTAGTTCGATAGTATTTTCAGAAAAATTTCAAAATATTATTGATCTTAACAAACGCTCTGTAGTTTTTGTTATTGGCGGCAGTTATGGCTTTTTAAGTGATGTAAAATCAAGGGCTGATTATTCAATAAGTCTTGGTAAGTTAACTTACAATCATCATGTGGCCAGAGTAGTAGCATTAGAACAAATTTATAGGGCTATTTGTATTCAAAAGAAAATCCCATATCATAATGAATAGTCCGTGAAATGAATTAACTTAACCTTCATTATAATTTTACTACCGATATCAAATAATTATAAAATTGAATATAAAAGGGTATGTTTGATTTCTTTAATTTTATTAGATTGTGTTTGAATTGTAAAAAATATAAACCACCCATAGATATTTTATGTGAAAATTGTTGGCGACATTATTATAACCTTTCTATTTATCAAAGTGGCTCTGAAAGTAATAAATATATTTTTTCAGTATATAGATTATGGGAGTGGTCGGTAAAAAATGATTTAGAAATAAAAAAAATAATTTATAGTTTAAAAAATGGTCATTCAAAAGTTGGTTATAATCGTTTAGCAAGATTATTATTGAGTAATATTCAATCGCAAATATATAAAAATGAAAAAAGTATTTTTATACCAGCTCCAGGTAAATATGAAAATCATGCTTATTTATTGGCTCAACAGCTTTCAGTGATAACAGGAAGTAAATATTTAGATATCTTTAGTTCGAGCTTAGTAAAACAAAAATTATTAAGTAAAAGGGATCGTAAAAATAAAAGGTTTAATTTAAAGTTTAAAAACATAAAAAGTCTTGGCGGTTATAAAGTAATATTTGTAGATGACGTAATTACGACTGGAGCCACAGCAGAAGCAGCCTATTGGGCTCTAGGTCGCCCAAAAAAGTTTGAAGTATGGGTTTTGGCTGAAAGGTTACTAACTGACATTTAGTTGTAAGGTCAATTACATTGAATACTATCCTGAATTCTAAGCTGTTAAAAACTCTAATGTGTTTTAATTTAATTGAAATTTAGTTATTTATGGTTATGAAAATAAGTAATACGAGTTAGTCAAACTCATAAAAAATTAAGTTGGAAATTTATCCGAGCGAGGATTAAATTTTGAAAACTTTATAGTCTAAAGCCTATTTGCATGTAAAAAGACTGTTAATAATTTTTGCTTTTATAGACATTGGCACTAATAATTGTTATTTTTTAAACATGATTAGATGTACATTTATAGTCTTGATTATTTCATTATTAATAAATTCAGTCTATGCTGAAGACCCTAATTTACCCTTGCACCAGGTAATTAATAAGTATCGGAATTCACCAGCTGTAGATATGAATTTAAAGAAAACAGTAGTTATGTCATTGTTAGGTGAAACTAAAGAAAGTAGCGGTAAGCTATATTTGAGTAGTAACAAAATGAGGTACGAGATTAATAAACCTGAGAAGCACCTTGTTGTTATGGATGGCAAAAGTATTTGGGTTGAAAACAAACTTCCAAAAAAGCTAGGAGGTCAAACTCAGGTAACTCATTTAAAATCTAAGGTTGGGCAGGAAAAGGTTAAAGGGTTTCTGGCAGCCTTCTTTGGTAATGATAATATTAAAAATGATCTTGATTTTAAAAAGATAACAAAAAATACATATAAAGTAATATTTAAAAAGAAGTCAAAAATGTCTGATATTAAAACAGCAAAGATTGGTATAGACAAACAAGCTGAGATAATAAGCTTTATAGAATTTACAGATAGCTTAGAAAATAAAACAATACATAAGTTTTCAAATATAAAATTTAAATCTCAAGCGCAAAAATCGAAGTTTAGATATAATATTCCAGCTAATTCAGAAGTAACGGAGCTCTAGTGTCAGAAAATAAAAAGAAGGTTCATATAATTAGTTTGGGTTGTCCCAAAAACTTAGTCGATAGTGAAATAATGTATGGGACACTAAAAAATACAGGTTATGATTTAGTAACGGAAAAAGAACAGGCTGATACTATTATTGTGAATACGTGTGGCTTTATAGAGGAAGCAAAAGAAGAGTCAATAAATACAGTTCTAGAAGCTGCTAAGCTTAAAAGTGGTAAGCTCCAAAAGCTCGTAGTTGCTGGTTGTTTAACTCAAAGATATAAAGATGATTTAGTCGATGGGCTACCAGAGGCTGATTTATTTGTTGGTTCGGGGCAATTTCAAAACATTGATGATATTTTAGAAAAAGCTTATCAAGGTGATACCCAAAAAACTTACTTTAATCTGCCAACATATTTACAAGAAGAATCTACACCTCGGCTGAATTCACAATTTTCTCATCGAGCATATTTAAAAATATCTGAAGGCTGTAAAAAAAGATGTGCATTTTGTGCTATTCCACTTATACGAGGAAATTTACAATCAAGAAAAATTGAACATATAGTCAGTGAAGCAAAACTCTTGGTTGCAAGTGGAGTTAAGGAACTTATTGTAATTTCTCATGATTTTACAGACTATGGTTGGGATTTAAAGAAAAAAGACTCTAATAGAACTGACTCTCCCTATAACTTACTTAAGGCCCTTTCTGAAGAAAGTGGTGCTCAGTGGATAAGGGTATTATATTTATATCCTGACGGTATTGATGAGGAGATGGTTCAGTTAATTAAAAATAGTAGTAACTTGGTTAGTTATTTTGATATGCCATTGCAGCATATAAATAATTCGATGCTTAAATCCATGAATAGGCGAATGACTAAGGAAGAAATATTAGCTTGTCTTGGTACAATTAGAAAAGAAATCCCAAATGCCGTTATAAGGACACAATTTATTGTGGGCTACCCAGGCGAAACAGCTGAGCAGTTTGATGAATTGGTTGATTTTATTAAGGAACAAAAATTTGATCGCGTTGGTGCTTTTCAATACTCAACAGAAGAAAACACCAAGGCAGCAACACTTCCAAATCAAGTTTCTGAGGATATAAAACAGCTAAGGTATGAAAAATTAATGTCTGTGCAACAAGTAATTAGCAAAGAAAAACATAATAAGTTAGTAGATAAAACTTTACCTGTAATTATTGATGGAGTTAGTGATGAAACTGAATTACTTCTGCAAGGTCGTTATGAGGGGCAAGCTCCAGATATAGACGGTGTTATTTATATAAATGAAGGTAAAGCTAAGCAGGGTGACATTGTTCAAGTTAAAATTACTGAAAGTCATAATTATGATTTAGTTGGTACAATTATTTAACAAAAATAATTTATAATAACTATTATGAGTTTTAGTCGAACAATTTATTTTAGGTCCAAAATAAATCTCAACACTTGACGGAATACGTCAAGGTCTGATGTAATATAAGCATAGATGAGTTTTTTTTTAATTTTAACATTGAAATTACTTAAAACTTATTGACCAACTCAAGGTGGAGGATAAAAAGTGTTAGGTAACCAAATTACATTAATTTTTGTATTATCAGTGATGGTATTTTTTTTAGTAAATGTACTAGTTTATTAAAAGCTATTAGTTTCGGTAATTATAAATATCTTTGTAGTTACGTCCCATTTCTTCAGAATCCATCCCGTATCCAATGACAAATCTGTCATCAATAGTTTGCCCAACATAATCAGGTTGGATTGGAAGCTCTCTCCGTGCAGGTTTATCTAGTAATGTAAGTATTTTTACTGAAGCTGGATTTGAGGCCACAACTCGAGTTCTTAAAAAGTTTAAAGTGCGCCCCGCATCAATTATTTCCTCAACAATAAGTACATGCTTCCCAGTAATATCATTTTGAATATCTTTGTGAATTTTTACACTTTGTTTTTTAGGAGAAGTTAAGTGGACAAAATCAACAACAGTGGGAAGGTTAATTTTTCTTACTAGATCAGATACAAATAAAATTGATCCTTTGAGTGGGCAAATTATATGAAGTTCTTGTCCATCATAGTCACGCTCAACTTGAGATGCCAAATCTTCGACCATTTCATTGATTTCTTCTTCTGTAATAAATTTTACTAAGTCATTTTTTAAGCTCATATTTAATAATTCCTCAAACGTCTTTGTTGATCAAGTTGTGATTACGGAGTTCATTTAATAAATTTTTTGCAATTTGATTAGATGGCTCTATTTTTAGAGCTCTCTCAAGTTGATGAGTTGCTTCAGGGTTTTGCTTATTTTCATATAAAATTTCTCCTAACATTACACGAGCAGAGACAAAATCAGGATAAGTTTTTAATAAATCTTTTAATCTAAAAATAGCTTTATCTTTTTCATCTAAGCGCCGTAAACAAGATACAACCTTAAGATTGAGTTCTGGCTTTCGTTTAGAAAGTAGCAGGGCTTTAAGGTATTGTTCCATAGCCTCTTTATAGCGCTTATAGTTTGAGTAAAGCTCTCCAAGTTCATCATGCTTTAAAGCAATTTTTTCATTTACATAAGTATCTTGTTCTTGGTCTTTAGAGCCAAGCATAGCTTGCGCCTCTAGAAAAACTTTTTTGCCTTCTTCATATTTACCAAGATCATTAAGGATAATACTCAAGCCAACACTTGCATCAGTAAACGAAGGGTCTATTTCAAGGGCTCGCTTAAAGGCACGAATAGCTTTATTAAACTTGCCACGATCATAATAAATTGTACCTAATAGATGAAATACAATAGGTTTTTTTTGGTTTTTTAGAATGAGTTGGTTTAAAATTGTTTCTGCTTGGTCAAATTTTCCTTCTTTGAACAATTCATGGGCTGTATCTAATAATTCATTAAAGTCAGTATTATTCACTAAGCTTTCCTTTGGCTTTTTCATACTCTGGTGATTGAGGAAATTTTGTGCCAAGTGTATCAAGGTAGTTCTTGGCTTTACTCATATCTTTTATTTTATAAGCAGAAACAGCAGCTCCATATAAAGCTCCTTTTTCCATACCAATACCTTTAAACCTTTTTAAAATTCCTTCATAACGCCCGAGTGCACTAAGGTAATGTTCTCTTATAAAATAAAAACTTGCAATATATTGCTCTTTTTCAGCTAACATTTTAATTGTTTTATTTTTATATTCCTTAGACTTTGTCACCCATTCACTTTTAGGGTAGTTTTGGAGTACATCATCAAAATACCTAATGGTGTTATAAGCATCTGTTAAATCACGATCAATAGTAGATGGAAGCTGATTGTATTGGCTAAGCGCCATTTGATACGTAACATAATCTGACCTTGGGTGCTTAGGATGAAATTCCTTAAATAGCTTATACGCAGTTTCTGCCTCAGGCCAATACTCTCTTTTAAACTCAATATCTGCAATTTTTAACTCTGATTCTGTAGCGTATTTACTGTATGGAAATTTATTTTTTATAGTTCTCAAGCGAGCAAGCGAATCTTCATAACGCTTATTTTTAGCGTAATACTCTGCAAGATTATAAGTTCCTTCAGCAGTTTTTTCATCAATATTAACATTTTTTAGATCGGCGCTGGAGCAGCCAATAGAATTAAAGATGAACAAAGTAAATAATGTTGAAAATACTAAATTAAGCATAAAGCCCCAGGATGATAAAGGGTTAACAAAGTTAAGGCATACTACTATAGCAGGTGTCTCATGTTAAGAGTCGACTCAATTTTTTCAAAATGAAGGCGCAACACATAAGTACCTGTAATTAAATAGATTTAAGCTCTAAAGTTAATTAGGTGATGGTAAACACTTTGAATAGTTACTTTTATCATACTAGCAGCAGGGATTGAGACCAACATTCCTACAACCCCCATCAGTTGAGCCCCAATAATTATAGAGATCACAACAGTTATTGGATGGAGGTCAACAATCTTAGCGACGACTAGTGGAATAATAAAGAGCATATCAATGAGTTGAGCAAAGGCATAAATACCAATAACAGCAAGTAAGCCTGCTCCATTAATCATTGCAATAATAATAGCTGGTATAGCCCCTATAATTGGTCCTATATAAGGAATAAGGTTAGTCAGTGCGGCAAATAGTGCTAGTAAATGAGAATACGGAAAATCTATAATACTTAACCCTGCCCATACAATTAAGCCAACAATAGAGGCCTCTAGAAGTCGAGCTCTGATGAATTGTCCCATTTGTTCATTGATTTGATGCTGTAAACTCAAAACTAGTTCAAAAAAGCTGTTTGGGACTAGATCGAGTAATTTTTTTGAAATGGTTTGGCTATCTTTTAATAAAAAATAAGCAAAAAATGGAGCGAGTAAAAGCGTTGTTAATGATTTAGACAAAAAATTAGGCAAATCCTCAAAAACAGATTTTGTCCAAGTGAGCATTAGGTTTTCCGCTTGGGCACTTAAGTTAAACTCAACGCTAGTATTAATAATTTCTTCAACCTTAGATTCGATATCAAAAATGAGGGAGCGTGTTCCTTCAATATATCTTGGGAGTTCAGCGTGAAACGCTTTTAATTGAACAGAAATATAAGGAAGGGCCCAGTAAATTACTGCAGATATAATAGTAAAAAACAAAATAAAAACTAAAAGTGTAGCGTGAGATCTTTTAACACCTTGTCTTTCTGAATAATTAATTAAAGGAGATAAAGTATATTTAAGTACAAATGCTAATAAAAAGGATAGAAGCATGTTCTCTACTGTTAGTAAAATGACTAAACCAGCGATGATTATAGACAAAAATATGAGTAATTTAAGGCGCTCTATTTTTTTTAGCCTAATTTGTTGTATTAAAATATTCATTTAAGCCTTTATAATTTTAATTTGTTTTTTAAGCTCTGTAATTTTGGTTGCAGTTTCAGAAAGTCTTCGGCCAAGAACTTGAGAAAGGCGTAAGAGCACTCTTGAGCCAATTTCAGGGTGAGATTGCAGAAGGTTTTTTAAATCTGGCTGAAAGAACCCCAAAACAGTAGTTTCGTTGATAGCGCGCGCAGAAGCTGTCCGACGACTGTTTTCTTCAATTAAAGATAATTCTCCCATGAAATCACCCTCTTCAAGGCGAGTAATAAAGTCTTCATTATCAGTCTTTGAAGCTTCATCGCTTTCAATCAAAATATCTACACGACCTTTTAAAATAATATACATACCCACTCCAATTTCATTTTGGCGAAAAATTAATTCAGCAGGTCTGTAATGGCGGAGATGTAAGAAATCTGACACTATTTTTAGTTCGCTAGAGTTTAGATCTTGAAAAAGAATATTTCCGGAGAGGATCTTAAGAGCGATATCTTCACGTTTTTTGAATAAATTTTCCCATAAGTAGTTGATCATAGCCTTTGGCTCCCAGATGTCTGTAGTAGTTCTGTTGATTTAACCCAGCCTTCATTGCCAGTGAGAGTTAGTATATGCACCCAGTTATCTCTAATATTTTTAATGATTATTTCCGTCCCTTGGTCGAGTTCGTTGATTTTAATATCCTCTTCGGATGGACTTAAATATAAATTAGATAAGTCAGCAACTACTGTAGCGCGAGGCTGGTTATGGTCATAAAGTTTACAAACAAAAAGAAAGCTTGCGACAAGAAAAAAGATCATAAAGAAAATATATAGTTTCGGTAGCTCAGGCATTGAGAAGTGATTTTTTATTGCAATATGACGCTTAGTAAAATACTTGATGATGGCAATTGATGTTCCTGCAAAAAAGACAGTAAAAAAGAACATTAATTGATTTAAAGAGAAATAGGTTAGTACATAATATCTTATCTTCTCCCAGTTTGAGTGACGATTTCGATTTGGTAAATTTTTAGTAATACTATTTAAAGATTTTCGAGCTTGTGAGTGCTGAGGTTGTAAATGAATTACTTTTTTCCAAAAGGCAGCCGCTTTTCCCGGATGACCTAGCTTTAGCTCTGTTAGGCCAATGTTAAATAAATTAGCAATATTATTTTTATTTTCAAGGTCGACATTTTTAAAGTGTTCGAGAGCTTCACTAAAATTTTTTTGCTTAAAGCTTTGAATGCCTTTGTCAAAGTTAGGGTTTGAGCTGGAAGTTGCACTAATAGCGATTGAAAAAAATAATAAGTTAAATAAAATTAAAATTTTATAAGTCACATAACTAGTTTATGAATGATTACTAGCCTTGTAAAGTTATATAGAATGCATTTGTATTAACGCATACCTGCCAAGGGATTGTGAACTGTTAATACACTTTAAATATTTACATTTGGCGATTCAATAAAATTATATATTAATGCTACTAGTCCTGTTGGTGTTTTTTGATAAAAGATGATAATTTATATGGTCTTGTGTTCATGCCTTTGGCATATCTCGGGCAATGGATTTAAAATGTATTCCGCGCCGTCCAATGGGGACGTCTCGTAATAAATTTTAATTAACTTATACCGTCTGAGCCTCATGCCTTTGGCATATCTCAGACTAAGGATTGGAAATGGTAGAGCATTTAGTGGGAAATTTATTAGCTGAATCTAAGAGCATTAAACAAAACATTAACCAAATTATAGATCAGGTGTCTGCGGCATCAGAAGTGATAACTGGGCCGCGAGCTCCATTAAAGAAATTTGAAGATAAGGCTAAAGCTCACGTTGATAAAGTTGGTGTAAATCGAGGTCGACCATTATTTTATCCGTATATTGGGACTGGTGCAGGTAGAGGGCCTTATGTTGAGCTTGAAGATGGAAGTGTAAAAATTGACCTTATCAATGGTATTGGTATTCATATTTTAGGACATTCACACCCGTCAGTACTGAGGGCGAGTATACAGGCTGCGACATCAGATATAGTTATGCAGGGTAATTTACAGCCAAACAAAGAGTATTCAGTATTAGGCGAAAAACTAATTCAGTTGGGTAGTAAAAATAGTAGATTAAAACATGCTTGGCTAACGACTTCAGGGTCTATGGCAGGAGAAAATGCATTGAAAGCTTGTAGGCAATATAAGTCTCCTGCAAAAATGATTATAGCCATGAAAAATGCCTTTGCTGGGCGTTCAATGATGATGGCTGAAATTACGGATAATGAGAACTATACTGTTGGATTGCCAAAATACAATGAGGTGTTAAGAGTTCCTTTTTATAACAAAAACGACCCTAAAAGCTCTGAAAAGTCCCTTGAAATATTTAAAAGTCACGTTGCAAAACATGAGGGAGATATTAGCTGCTTTTGTTTTGAGCCAATGCAGGGTGAAGGGGGATATAATTCTGCACCTAGAGAATTCTTTTTGCCACTTTTAGATTTTTGTAAAGAAAAAGGTATTCCTGTTTGGGCAGATGAGGTGCAAACTTTCTGTAGAACAGGGGAGTTCTTTGCTTTTGAAACCTTAGGCATTGGTGAGTATGTTGATGTTTGTACTGTTGCTAAAACTTTACAAGCCGGGGCAACTTTATTTACAGAAGAATTAAATCCAAAACCAGGATTGGTTTCAGGCACCTTTGCTGGGTCATCAGTGGCTTTAGCTTCAGGTATTGCTATTTTAAATGAACTTGAAAATGGTTATATGGGTAAAGATGGTAAGGTTAGCCAAGTTCATAATATGTTTGTAGATATGTTAAATGAACTGAATGAAAGTAGTTGTAGAGGGTTACTACGAGACGCTGGTGGTATGGGGTTAATGGTTGCCGCGACTCCACTAGATGGATCTAAAGAAAAAATGATAGCTCTTCTAAGAACATTATATAAAAATGGTTTAATGACCTTTGGCTGTGGCAAGGGCCCATTTAGACTTCGTTTTTTATTGCCAGCGATATTAAACAAATCTGATGTCGAAGTTTGTAAAAAAATTATAGAAAAATCAGTTTTGGAACTTACTTGATTTTCTTAGAGGCGGCTAAAAAAATTATAGCCATTGAAAGCAGTCCTGAAAGTGGGACGCTTGAGGTCGTGAGCTATTTAAATCAATTTATCAACACGACTATTAGTGGTTTGGAAAGTAAGCTAATGCCATCGATGACGTTAGGTAAAAAACAAAGTAATATTTTTATAAATACTCAAAGCAATAATTTCTTAGAAAAAAAAGGTTTACTGCTTTTAACCCATTTAGATACAACTGACCCGGGAAGCTATGGTCATTGGAATAAAACATCTGGAAACCCATTTAACTTGTCAATTTATGGAGATGAAGTTTATGGCCTTGGTGTTACTAACAAATTAGATTTTTTATGTAAATTAGAAGCTTTAATGAGCTTTAAAGATGTTAAATTACAAAAACCTATTTACTTAGCTGGAACACATAGTGAAGAAGATGGCTTATATGGAGTTGCAGAGCTAATAGACCAAAAAATAGAAAAGTTTAATCAAGCAGTGATTTATCACCCAACTAACTTAGATTTGTGCTGCGAGGGTTTGGGCATAGCAGTGGTAGAGATTGAAATACCATTTTCAGAGGAAGAAAAAAAATACCAAAACACACATAATCAAGCTGATAATAGCTTTACTCAAAGTAAAGTATTCAGAGGCAAAAGTGCGCACTCTGCTATATCTGGTGAAGGGATAAGTGCCATAGTAAAACTATTTGAATTTCTTAAAAATATGCCAGATGTAGCAGTTATGAATATTGATGGTGGTATTTTGCACAATACAGTTGCGGAACATGCTTTAATTGAGTTTGTTCCCTCGGGAGTGATCAGAGATAATATCAAAAATAAGCTATTAAATATTTACGCTGAGCTTAATAAACTAATAGAAAATTTTAAGCGTTTCCCTCATCAAGGTTATTCTACAAATTACTCAACTTTGAATATAGGAAAAATTAGGTGTTCAAAGCAAGGTATTACAATTTCTGGAAACTGTAGGCTTTTGCCATCCGTTCCAGAAAAAGAGTATAGAAGCTGGATTTTAAATTTAAAAAATGCGTGCATGAAGTCTAATTCGAAGTTTTCTTTAAAAAGATATATTCCATCTTATGATCAAGATAAGGATATAGAGTTAATTAAAAATTCTTTAGAAATATTGAAACAATTAGATCTTGGAGATGATACAATTAAATCATCAACTATCTGTACAGAAGCTAACTTAATGCAGAAAAACGGTGTAGAGTGTGTTTTGTTTGGAGCTGGAAACAGTATTGGAAATTCACATGAACCCAATGAATCAATTAGTTTGAGCTCACTAAACCAATCAATAGATTTTTATAAAAAATTAATTAAAGAAGTTTGCTTATAAATTTGAATAGATTATTTTCTTAGAAAAGTGGGTAAATGAATGGGGCAATAGGGCTAGTTTCAGCGACAAAGATAAGAACACTTAGAAATAATAAAAAAACCACAATAGGTAAGAGCCAATATTTTTTCCGAACAATTAAATAGTCTTTACAGTCAATTAAAAAATCTTTCATTTAGTATGGTTTTTCCAAGAGTTTAATATTAATTTCATTATCTTTATATTTTATCATATAACTGTTTAAGTCTTTTTTCAAAGACCTATTTAGAGGGTCCTTTCGTATAAGTTTCCAAATCAAGGCGATGGGTGAAATAATAAAAATATAAAGAATAATTAATAAAATACGAATTTGAAAAAAGGATAGTTTTTTACTAAATTTTAATAGTT
>CALJPJ010000087.1 GCA_937980625.1 uncultured Bdellovibrionales bacterium | reverse complement strand
GAAAAACAAAACAAACACTTGGTCTAGTATTTTGAGCAGTATTCTTTTAGTATATAAGATTTATTAACTCTAATTAATAAGACTTAAGTCGTTGTAAGCCTATAAGTTATGAATAAATAAACCGATAACCTGTTAACAAGTGATTTTTAGCAATGAGGGGTAAATGTCTGAAATTTTAATTAACGTGAGACCAGGACAAACACGAGTTGCTCATTTAGATGAGAGAATAATAACTGACTTTAAAGTTGAAAGAAAAACTTTACCAAGTTTTGTGGGCTCAATTTACAAAGGGAAGGTTCTTAGAGTTCTGCCAGGTATGCAAGCTGCATTTGTTGATATTGGTCTTGATAAAGCGGCATTTTTATATGTTGGAGACATTGTGACTCAGGGGCTAAGAGTAGACGCTGATATTGAAGACGAGCATGAAGGCCAAGAGTTAATCATTAAGCGTTTTGATCATAAAGTTCCTGAAAATACTCCACTTCCTCCAATTCAAAGTTTGATATCTAAAGGCGATGAATTAATGGTACAAGTAGCTAAAGACCCATTAGGAACTAAGGGAGCACGAATAACGACTCATATAACATTACCAGGTCGAAACTTAGTGTATATGCCTACGGTAAATCACATTGGTGTCTCAAGAAAAATTGAAAATGAAGAAGAAAGGTCTCGTCTTGAAGGGCTTGTATTATCTCTTCAGCCAAATGGTGGAGTAATAATTAGAACCGCCGGAGAAGGGGTAAGTAAAGAAGATTTAAGTTCTGATTTAGTTTACCTAAGCAAGATATGGAGAGATGTTCAAAAGAGTTTTTCTAATAAAAAAAATATTGGGCAAGTTCATTCAGAAATAAATATGGAGCTGGTTTCATTGAGAGATCTTTTGAGTGAAGAAGTTAAAAGAGTTTTAGTTGATGATCACGCTACATATAAAAAAGTTGTTCACTTTGTGGGTCAGTTTATGCCAAAACTGAAATCAAAAGTTCATTTTTATGATGACCCAAAACCACTGTTTGACATGTATGACATTGACATGGAGATATCTAGATCTTTGGGCCGTAAAGTGTGGCTTAAATCCGGCGGCTATATTGTAATTGATGAAGCAGAGGCACTAGTTGTCATTGACGTTAATACAGGTCGATATGTTGGCAAAAAAGATTTGGAAGAAACTATCTTTAAAACAAACTTAGAGGCATCAAAGGAAATTGCCAGTCAACTTATGATCAGAAATTGTGGCGGTATAATTATTATTGATTTTATTGATATGGAAAAAGACAAGCACAAAGAAAAAGTAATGCAAGCACTTCATGACGAGATGGCTAAAGATAAGGCAAAATATACAATTGTCTCTATGTCAGATTTAGGCTTAGTAGAAATGACTAGAAAACGAACACGGCCTAGTTTGCGTACAACTCTTTGTGAGCCTTGTCCCTATTGTGAAGGTAAGGGTTATGTAAAGCAAAAAATGACAGTTTCCCAAGAGATTTTAAGAGAAATAGAGCGCGAACTTAGTATCAAAGAGGCAACAAATACAAGTTCAATTCATATTCGTTGCCACAGTGATGTAGCCGATTGGCTGTATACTGAAGAAACCGAAACTATTGATCGACTTGAGACGGAGAAACAGGTTTCTGTGTTAGTAAAGGTGGAACCCAGTTTTCACGTTGAACAATATGAGATAAACTGGGTGTAAAATCTAGAAATTTCAATAGTTTAAAGTAGAATTACAAAAAATTAATTAATTATTCATTCATAGCTAAACTCCAGGTTATTGGTGGCTGCGATGTGTAAATAAAACAAATAAAGTTGAATAATTACAATATTTTACAATTAGACAAAATATGCTTAGTTTAAGGGCTATAATATGTTGACTTAACTATTGCAGCGTGGCAGATATTACAGTTCTACTACTGAGAGTTTGGAGGTTATAATGTACGCAATAGTACGCACTGGCGGTAAACAATATAGAGTAAAAGCTGGTGATAAATTACGAGTTGAAAAACTAAATAAAAATCTAGGTGATGAATTTGAAATACCTGAAGTTCTTTGGGTTGGTGGAGCAGATAGTTTTTCTGGCAATCCAGTATTACCTGAGGCAAAAGTTGTTGCGGTTGTAACTCATCAAACACGTGCAGCGAAAGTATTGGTTTTTAAAAAGAAAAGAAGACAAGGTTACAGGCGCATGCAGGGTCATCGTCAGTGGTACACAGAGTTATTTATTAAGTCGATTACTAATCCAAAAGGAGAGGTTAGTCAGGCTGACACTGAAGCTAAAGTTTTTGATCCTTCTAAAAAACAACAAATTTTAGATGAAAGAGCTGCTGTTAGAAAAGAAGCTAAAAAACCTGGTGCGAAGCCTGTGGCTAAAAAAGCACCGACCAAAAAGAAAACTGTTAAGAAAAAAGCTGTTAAGAAGAAAGCAACAAAAAAGAAAGTTGCTAAAAAGAAAACTGCTAAAAAGAAAACCGCAAAGAAAAAAACAGCTAAAAAAACGAATTAAGGAGTAGTCATGGCATCGAAGAAAGCAGCCGGTAGTACTAAGAATGGAAGAGATAGTAACAGCAAGCGACTTGGTGTTAAAAAATTTGGTGGCCAGCCTGTTAAACCAGGCATGATTTTAGTGCGTCAAAGAGGCACAAAATTTCATGTTGGTAAAAATGTAGGCCTAGGCAGAGACCATACAATTTTTTCTTTAATTGATGGTGTTGTAAAGTTTGAACATCTTGATAAAAAAAGAATGAAAATTAGCGTATATCCACGTACAGCTTAATAAATAATTATCAGTGAAATTTATTGACGAGGTCCACATAGTAGTAGCTTCAGGCAAAGGTGGTCCTGGTTGTGTTAGTTTTCGCAGAGAATCTCATGTCCCTAGGGGTGGCCCTGATGGTGGAGATGGTGGTAGAGGCGGAGATGTCATAATTAAGGTGAAGTCTCAGCTTTCATCTTTAATCGATTTTAAATTCAAAAAAAAATATAATGCACAAAATGGGCAGCCAGGCTCATCAAGTAATCGCTCTGGACCAGACGGAGAGCCACTAATAATTGAAGTGCCTCCTGGTACTGTAGTTAAAGATAAAAATTCTCAACTCATTGTAGACATGGCTAACAAAGATAGTTTTGTTTTATTAGAAGGTGGCATTGGTGGAAAAGGAAATTGCTTTTATAAAACCAGTGTCCATCAAGCCCCTGAAATAGCTCAAAAAGGAATGCCCGCCCAAGAGTTAGAGATTTCCTTAGAACTCAAAATCATAGCAGATATTGGAATTATTGGATTTCCTAATGTGGGAAAGTCGACTTTAATATCATGTATATCGGCTGCTAAACCTAAAATTGCTGATTACCATTTTACAACTCTTGTTCCTAATTTAGGTGTTGTTAGAGT
>CALJPJ010000086.1 GCA_937980625.1 uncultured Bdellovibrionales bacterium | reverse complement strand
TCCTTAGCCCTGAAACCTATCGACCAACCACTCACTACGTACAAGTGGTTGGTCGATAGGTTTCAGGGCTAAGGAAGAGAAAGAAGTGTACTAAGAATAATATAAAGAAGTGAGGTATTTAGTGAGATTTTCCAAAACAGGTGTCGGGGCTCGCATAGTAAAACAAAAAAGAGATTTAGATATTTTATTATATTTAAATGAAATGGGGCCGCAAAGAGCTGATGTAATAAGTTTAAAGTTTTTTTGTGATGATATGGATAACTTCAAGAAGAGCAAAATTACCTTGGCTTCAAGAAGGTTAAAAAAACTAACCGATTTTGGCTTACTTAAAATGTTTTATAATCAACAAAGACAGGCTTATTGGTATTGCTCAAAAAAAGGGCAGAATATGCTTCAGGAAAATCTGCCAGAGTTTGTACATTTGAAAGCTCTCGGATCAATTCCTTTAAACTTAATAGAACATATGGATAGAATCTCATGGTCAAGAGTAGCTCTTGAATATGCTGGCATTTGTAAAGGGTTTAGAAGCGAAAGACGATTGAAAACTTTTGAAGCTGTCTTACAAAAAAACGATTCCTATCACTTAAATCATCGGCCTTATATACCAGATGGCTTGTTTATTGACTCTAACAATCAAAAGATCATTTTTGAATACGAACACTCTACAAAAACTACTAAGCAAATGGAAAAAAGAGTGGAGTCTTTAGAGAGCCTACTTAGAAATTTTCCTCAAAACTTCAGCAGTATATATTTAGTTTCTAGTCTTGAATCTAATATTAACAAATATAGCCCCTTATTTAATACTAATCGAGTACAGTTCTCTTCGTTTGCTAACCTGTTGGACCAGGCTGGGATTTCGAGTGCATGGCTTTTACAGCGTGAGAATTTAAATTAAATAGTTATGAATCATATTTCACTCATGAAACGTTAGCTCTTAAAAGAAACCCTTATAGATATAATAAGAAAAAAAATATTGCATAACTCTAAAGCACTGTGTTTTATGCACAAAAAGGGGGCATTGATGAAAAGTTTTTTATCTTCTAAAAGGGGTGTTTTTTCGATTTATGATAGCTTAAATGTTCATACTCAGATTACTGATCATTCTGGTGTAGGCAGATCAAATATAATCAAATTAATTAGTGAACAAAGAGTTTTTGATGGCTCAGGGCTAATAATCCTAGATTTAAAAGAAAATTTTGAAAACTTATCCTACCTAACAGGACTCTGTAAAAAAGCCGGAAGATTAGATGATTTAAAAATTTTCTCAGCTTCGAAACCTCAATTAAGCAATGGCTACAATCCAGTCTCCTGGGGGGATGCTGCTCAAATACACGACCGTATAATGTACTCTTTAAATTTAGCTGAAGGTGGAACTAGTAAACGTAACGTTAAAAAATCAGCACAATTCTTAATTGCAATTCTCCAGGCTTTGGTCGAACTAAGAGATATTTATGGTAAAGAGTTTACCATAAAAGAAATTGTAAACTGCTTTGATCGAATGAGTAACCTCGATGAATTATCACGTAAGAGAGGTTTATCTTTTAAAGCAAGGCGTGACCTCGAAGAAGCTATCAAGATAAGTAAAACTTTAGAGGGTGACCAAGAAACTATTGCTTTGAGGGTTGGCTTAAAGAGTCTCTGTTACACGTCATTTGATAAACTTTTCACTGGAAACGATGCTCTAAATATTAATCATCGAATAAACTTTAATAAAGATATTCAATCTCGAAAAATAATTTATATGGCAATAGACAATCTCATGAACTGGAAGGAGTCAGGTATAATGGGGAGATTAATTCTTCAAGATTTAATGGACTCGATCTATTTATTTGATTACGAACATGATAAAAAGTTACAAACACACATCATTATTGACGAATTTCAATCTTTCGCTAATCGAAATTTCGTAGACTTTATGGGTAAAGCTAAAAAAGTTAATCTCGGTATTACTATCGCTTTCCAGGCAACAAATTATTTAAATGAAATATCTCCATCTTATGAGCAAAAAATTGAAGATAATTGCGATATAAAGTTAGATTTTAACAACTTTGACCAACCTGATACAAGCTCTTACGTGAAAATATTCGATAACATCCAGGAAAGTACAGATGTTAAAACTCTGAATATTAAAATGATCAATGAAGATAGCTTCACAAATAAAATAATAGATAAATATGTTACAAAAGAATCTAATAACTGGTTGATAAGGTCCGGCCTTTATGCTGAAAGATTGGATCTCAAACAGATTAGCACACATAGGCCCCGTACAAGAGGCTTAAGCCCATCTATAGATGGAAAGCCTCGACCACTTTAAAATAACTTTAATATTAAAAAGGTTCCATTATGAGTAACTCCAACTCCCAAGAGTTTCTAGACAAACAAATCTCGGACTCCATTTTCAATTTAATATTGTTTATCGGTGGTGTAGCCACAATCTTGTATGTATTAATAGCAATTGCAAAATGGATATTACTTTTTATCTTGGCTTTGCCTTTTTCCTTAGCGATTCACGAAGCCTTATATAAAAGAAATTACGATAAAAATCATTACCTTTTAAGTGTTCTTTTCTGTTATTTATTATTATCTTTAGTAATAATTGGAATACCTGGGGTTTATTCAGGTATTCTTTTCTCCAAAGGTTTATTCGGAGATTTTTTTGTAAATGCTGGAGCTTTCTTTAATAGCTTAATTTCAGAATTTCAAACTGTAATCCCTAAAAACATAAAGTCACCTAGTAACAATCTCATAAAAAATTTTTCCGCTACCGAAGGATTCATTTTTTATCACAGTTATTATTTAGGAATGATTTTAGCAAGCGTTGCTTTTTTCCAACTGGTAGGCTTTATTTTAAAGAGCAAGCAGAAATCAGAACCAGAACTTGTTAACCCCAAAGACAAAAGAACTTCTTTGTTAAGTATTCTATTTTTTCATGATCTTATCTACCGCTACATTTTTCTCAAGCCATTTTTTTCAATCAGATTTAAATTATTCGATAAACATAGGGATCTGAAGGTAGTACCACTTCGTTTTAAAAAGTATCGTGGCGTATACATTGGTCGTCAGTGGCATACTAATCGAAAAGTCTTCCTAACTCCTGAGAACTTAAACCTGCATACCCAAATAATTGGGGGTAGTGGTGCCGGTAAATCTAACTTAATTAAGCTTATTAGTGAGCAAAGAGTCGGTGAAGGTTTAGGTTTAATTATTCTAGATTTTAAACAAGATTTTGATACTTTTTCCTGGATTACCGGATTATGTGAAGCTACTGAAAGACTTCCTGATTTAAAGGTTTTTACAGCTTCTAATTCGGATATTAGTAGAGGTTATAACCCCTTGTCTTGGGGAACTTCTGATCAAGTTAAATCTAGAATTATGGGTTCTTTAGATATTTCAGAGGACGGGGCTGGAAAACATTATAAAGATCAGGCTGACGGTCACCTTCAGGTAATTTTAGACGCCCTTGTGGAAATAAGAGACTCCTCAGGGCAGCATTTCACGCTCTTAGAGATTTATAACTGTTTATATGACATTAGGACCCTTGAAGCCTTATCTCTTCGTGACGGGCTTTCTGAGAGCTCTAAGGTGGAATTATTAAGAACTCTTGAGAGACTTAAGACCAAAGATGGTTTAAAAGAGGTCACGGCTATTATAACAGCCTTGAGGTCGGTGATTAAGTCAGCTGCTGGACCTTTATTAACTGGCTCAGAATCCTTGGATCAAACAAATCGAATAAATCTTAAAGAAGATATTGAAAGTGGTAAAATCCTATATATTTTAATGGATTCAATGAGTGACTTTCAAACCAGTAAGATTATGGGAAGGCTGTTTTTGCAGGATTTAATTGGAACCGTCGCTAAAATTAACTCCGAAAAAAGGGTTGGGCATACCAACCCTGTCAGTACCCAGGTTATAATTGATGAGTTTGCTAGCTTTGCTACACCTAATTTTACTGAGTTAATAGCTAAAGCTAGAAGTGCAGGAGTGGGTATTGCCGTTGCCCACCAATCCAGGGATGACTTAAACGAAATAAATGAGACATTCTGTAAACGCGTTGAAGATAACTGCGCGACTAAATTAGTGTTCAGAACCTCATCAGCTGATAATGCCGAATACTTTGCTAATTCAATCGGAACTAAACGAACAACAAAAGAGACAAGGGTAACAGGTTCCAGCCTTTTCGGACGAGTTGAAACTGAAAAGGGGTCGTTGCGTGAAGTTGATACCTATATCATTCACCCGAATGTTTTTAAAAATCTGCGAACTGGGCAGTTAATAAAAATATCTGGTCTGAGAGATGCCGAGTCTTCAGCAGTAGATATTGATCTAGCAACCGAATTTAAGTCTAATAATTTCTTGGAAGTTCTGGAACAAGCTAAAAATAAACCAAATAAGTTAGAGCGACTAGTCTTAAAGAGAAAATATAATAAACCTAGCCTCAAGGAAGAGAAAAAGCATTTAGAAGATGAAGGAGTTTTTTTGTAAGATAGTACATTTAAATTAAAGACTTTTAGCATTTTGAGATTTATTCTCAATCACAAGTACTTGTAAATACATAATATTTTCTCTGTACATAAATTTTATATAAAAATAATTTTGTATAAGATTAAAAGTACTATATTATTAATTTATGGCGACGACTAAAAAAACAAAGAAAAAATCATCAAAAACTAGTAACTCAGCAAAAGATAAAAAACTTCAAAAAAGAATTAATACTCTTAAAAAAGCTAAAGTTGATAAAGTTGCTTTAGCTGAAATCACTAGAAGAGATAATGATTTTCGACTATAAATTTTATTTATGCTTCAGGTACTATTCCATTTCTTGCTAGTGAGTATAAAATAAAGTTAGAAAATTGTTTTTTTGTCATGCCTGAAATTTCGTCATGAGTGTCTAAACCCACTCTACTATAAAGTAAACCTTTAGTATGTGCTAACTTATGCCTATAAGAATCCTCAATTGATTTAATTCGAGCACCAAGTACTTCCCTATAAATACCATCAAGCCTTAAACTTATTGGATTATCAAGACAAGCCACCATTTGTTCTGGAAATTCATTGTTTGAAGGGTAATAAAAATGTATTTTTGTATTATGGTTAAGTAGATTTAGCATATTTTTGACAATATCTTCGTCCTTATTTTTTTTATACACTACTGTCTCACCAGTAGTGTTCATAATAAGTGCATTAGTTCTTTCTATAACCTCTTTCATTACCTGTTTAACTGGTTTAAGAGCAACGAACTCAATACACCTGACATTGAGCTTTCTTCCTCCTCTACATTCCAAGTCACAACATTGTGTTGTCACCACCGCATATTTATAGGTATCAAAAAAATAACCATACATATATTCCAATTTATTTTCTTGATTTGCTTTGTTATAATTTCTTTTAAATTTTTTTAAATCTATCACATCTCCTTGTCTAATAGACTCTTCGTTTTTCTGGCTATAAAATTTCTGTTCAAAAAGAACTTCAAATCTTTTATTTCTTTCTAACTCTTGTTGTTCTTGTTTATTCATTCTTAAATCCTAAAATTAATTAAATATTAAGGTTATAAAATACGTAAGTGCTTACTAACATACATCCTAAAACTCTTTCTGCTTAATTATTATAGACTAATTTAAATAATTTTTTTTATACTTTTTTTTTTCTAGACTAGAGTTTTGTAAAAAAAAAAGTTATCCACTTTTTTCGTGGATAACTTTAATGTTCTGCTTATTTTTACGACTGTAGTCTCAGGTTTGTCTTAAGTTTTTGTTTATTTGAAACAGTAATTATTTTTATTTTTTTAAATGAATATGGTTTTTGTAATATTCAAATAACATAGCATTTTCAAATTTTGTTCCCGGTCTAACAAGGTCATTATAACTAATAAATTTTGACTTTTCTGTTTCCGTTAACGGAGCTAACCATTTTTCATACATCTGTACTAATTTAATTTCAGCTTCATGCTTTTTGATTTCAATCATCAAACTATCATGAGCATGAACTTTATTAAGATACTCATCAGTGCTTTCATCACGTAACTTCATCGCAGCCTGAGAGCTGTATGGCTGCCCTTTAAGCAAAACTCCAATGATTACACTAAGAGCTGAATCTAAACGCTGTGTTCGCCCTTCTCGTAAGTCTGAGGCCATATTATCTAAAGATTCTTGTACCATTTCTATGTCTGATGAAGAATTTTTAAAAATTTTATTTAAATGAGCTTTAGAAAACCCTATACCTGCAACTTCAGGAGGGATGCTTATCATGCTAACTTTTTGGTCAGAAATATTTAATTCAGTAGTAGTAGTATTTTTCTTTAAATTTAAAGAATTAAATAGGTCACTACTACTACTAGAGACCATTGTCCTAGGTTGTGTCCTAGGTTGTGACTTAGGTTTGTCTGTACTTTGTCTTAAGTTTGTCCTAAGTTTGTCTTGAGTTTCGTTTTGTAGGACCTGTTGATAAACACTTTTTGGAAGCTCATAAATAGTCGAACCACCCCTTCCATTCTTATAGCTCTTTCTTTCTATAAAGCCTTTCTTCTCAATCCTCTGTAATGTCTTTTGTATAGAGCTTTTAGGATTTCCAAGAGTCAAAAACAAGGACTCAATTGTTATATTTTCCGTGCATGTTGAGCCGTTAATTTGGCAAGAGTCGAATAGTAAAATAAGTAGTTTTCTTTGGAGTCCGACAAGCTCTGAAAACAGAGGGATTGTCTTAGGTTTGTCTGCACTTTGTCTTAGGTTTTGTCCTAAGTTTGTCCTAGGTTGTGTCTTAGGTTTAGCATTTTTAGGTAGCTTTGAATGAGTAGGTTTGTCCTGAGTTTGTACTAACTTTGTCTTAGGTTTGTCCTGAGTTTGTACTAACTTCGTCTTAGGTTTGTCCTGAGTTTGTACTAACTTTGTCTTAGGTTTGTTTTTATCAAGTAAGCCAAATTTCTTATCTTTTTTCTTTGATTTTTCTTTAGATCTCCAAAGAAGGGAACTGTCAGACGATTCTTCTTCAGAGTCTTCAAGTATATCTAAAAAGTCATTTGTTGAAGTTTTACCTTTCTTGCCCATTTATATTCGTCCTAAAATATCTTTTGTTAAACCCTTATATTGTTCAGCAGCTCTAGAATTAGGAAACTCATAAATGAACTGTTTTTTTACCTGAGCTTTTTTGATTGTGGAATCGATTCCTATAGGAGGAAAGATATTAAAGTCTTTACCAAAGATCTTTCTTACAGCCTCTAAACCTTGTTGAGACATTGATAGTCTTTTATCGTATAAGCTTGGCAATATGCCTAAAACCTCTGGTGCTTTATCATAAAACTCATCAATAACTTTAACTTGGTCGATTAAATACTTAATATTTGATATGGCAAAAGCATCCATCGTTACAGGAATTAAAATGTAATCAGCAAAAGTTAATACATTTAAAGTTACTAAGTTCATAGCTGGGGATGTATCAAAAATAATGTAATCATATTTGATGTCTTGTTTCTTCATGCGTAATTTTAAGGTTTCATCTCTTCTAGGGTAAGCTGCCATTCGAGAGTCAGCATCTGAAAGTCTTCGAGATGAAATCATTACGTCTATTGGCCCTGCTTCTGTCTTTACTTTTTGAACGGCATCTTCAAAAGGTGAGTTATCAATTAAAAAAGAAGAGAAATCACCTTGGCTAGCATGAAGTTTTAAACCAAACTGCGTTTTAATTGACCCTTGTGGATCGGCATCTACTAATAAAATATTGGCTTTCTGGTTCTGAAGTTTCAAACCTCCAGCAAGTGCTGTAGCGGTTGAAGTTTTACCGACTCCTCCTTTGATATTGCTTACGGCTATTGTTGTCATAAAACACCTCCTATTGTTTGATAAATATTAAAACAATATCGAAAGGGTGGTTCAATAAATTTTTATGAAGCTTTGCATTATTGCAGGGATAAAACTCATCGACTGTGATTTATAAGTATAAGTTATAGATTTAAAAATAAGATATAAAAAGGGTTTCTAGTTATTTAAAGGGTAGTCCAGGGATCTAGTCTAGTGGAACCTACCGCCGTGGAAGTGATTAAGTATTTATCAATCAAAGTTCTGTGGCCACGTTGGTATCTCATTAAATTCATTTAATGAGAGTAGTTATTTCTGAGCCAGGTTTTCTTTTAGAAAAACTGGCCAACAAGCGACTTCATTATTAAGTAAGAAAACCCAAAAAAACTTCGCGCGTTAGTTATTCAGAGTTAACAAATATTAAAGAAGAGCCTTATTTTTTCAAGTTTGGACCGGATATGGTAGGAGAAATTTTTTTTCTCCATTTAGATAAAATATGACCATAGGAGAAAAAGAATGAAAAAAGTAATTTATTTGATTGTATTAATTGTAGCGACTAATGGAAATATTGAGGAAGTACAGGTGTTTACGAAGTGGGTAAACCTTGTCTTTCCACTATTTACATTAGTAGGAGTAAGGGAGGAGAGAATAGCTGAATACAGGCTATTATTTGGCTTATTAAGTGTTTTATGCGCTATCTTAAGGTTTTATTTAGTAAATAAGTAATCCTTCAGGCGGCAAGATTCGAACTATCTGAACTTAATATAAAGCTCTTTACTTATGTAGATTTTATGTATATAATATATATATGAATATCGCTTGGGATGAGCAAAAAAACCTAAAGAATAAGAAAAAGCATGATATCTGGTTTGAAGATGCTCAAAGAATCTTTGATGACCCAAATCATAGAGTCTTTTCTGACAGTGATCATTCTAAAAATAATGAGGATCGATTCTTAGTTATAGGCTTAACAGAATCTAGAGTTTTAGTGGTTTCTTATGCTGAATACGAAGATGACAACCTAATTAGAATTATTTCAGCTAGAAAAGCTAGTAAGAAAGAGGAGAATTTTTATTATGAAAGATGAGTATGATTTCAGTAAAATGAAAGAAGTTAAAAGTAAATTTAAAAAGAAAAAAAAGAAGGGTGTACATATTAATTTAAGTACTGAAGTTATAAATTACTTCAAAAATCTAAGTATAGAGTCTGATATTCCGTACCAAAAATTAATAGATCTCTATCTTAAAGACTGTGTGAAAAATAAGAAAAAAATCGACTTAAATTGGTCAGCTTAATTATTTTTCCACCTGAACTAGTGTCTGATGCAAAAGAGGGTAAAGAGAATAAGCTCACTAATATAATTATTAAGTACTTCACAAGCCTACTTTCGGCAGCTAAACTTTAATGCTTTAGTTCAGTCTCAAGATATGACGAACATTTTTCAACCTAGTAAGTGTAATGCTTTCTAAACAACATTTAATGTTGTGAACCTTCATAAAAAGTGTGAACTAAAGTGATGATTCACCTGATGATCTGATCATCACCTTAATCATCAGGTAAATCATCACTTAATATTTATATTAAGCTAGTTAAAACAATTATTTATCTACTCTCGTCCTTAGCCCTGAAACCTATCGACCAAC
>CALJPJ010000085.1 GCA_937980625.1 uncultured Bdellovibrionales bacterium | reverse complement strand
GGTCAAGGTGGAGCCATTGTAATTGAAAATATGAATGTTTAATTTTTAAACTAAGGATAAGTTTATAATGAGTAAAGTGGAAGGAATTGAAATAATAAGTAAAGGCGATTACGCAGTTGTTGAACTCGATTTACAAGGTGAGAAAGTGAACAAACTATCGTCTCCTGTGATGAGGCGGCTGCAAGATATAGCGAATGAATTAAAATCATCAAATTATAAAGCAGTTGTTATCAAGTCTAAAAAGAAAAAAATATTTATTGCCGGTGCTGATATTGAAGAAATTAAATCAGTGACTGAAAAAGATAAATTTAAAGATGTATTAGTTGAGGCTCATAGTATTTTTAATGCCTGGGAAGACCTACCAATGCCCACTATTGCGGCCATTGATGGAGCCTGTTTGGGAGGAGGTTGTGAGTTTGTTATAGCCTGTGATTATCGAATAGCAACAAATGATAAGTCCACACGTATTGGCCTTCCTGAAGTTAAGCTTGGTATTATCCCAGGCTTTGGTGGCTGTATCCGTTTGCCTAGAATGATTGGTGTGCAAGCTGCTTTAGATATTATTTTAGCAGGTAAATCAGTGATTGCTAAAAAGGCGGCCAAAATAGGATTGATTGACGAGGCCGTTCCTAAGGAATTACTTGATGAGCGTGTAGAGTTAATGGTTCAAGATATTATTTCTGGCAAAAAAGGCAAGCGCCAAAAATGTTTTAAGGCTAAAAAATTACCCAATAAAATTTTAGAATCTTTTATTGGTCGTCCTATTGTTTTTTCGCAAGCTAAAAAAATGGTAATGAAGCAATCAAAAGGGTTTTATCCTGCCCCACTGGCAGCACTTTCAACAGTTAAAAAAACAATCGGTGCTAGTCGTGAAAAGGCGCAAAATATTGAAATGGAAGCTTTTTGTGAAGTAGCAGTAACTCCAATTAGTAAAAATTTAATTAATTTGTTTTATCTTATGGAAGGGGTAAAAAAACAAACTGGTGTATCTTCTGATGTTAAATCTAAAAAAGTAGAGCATGTGGGTGTATTAGGGGCTGGAGTTATGGGCGGAGGAATAGCTCAGCTGGCAGCTGATAAAGGCTACAATGTTCGCATGAAAGATATAAGTAATGAGGCTTTAGCCATAGGTTACAAACAAGCCAATGACATATGGGCTAAAAAATTAAAAAGAAGGCGTTTAACCAAGTTTGATTTTAAAAAGAAAATGAGTCTTATTGGTGCCAGTTTAGATTATTCAGGCTTTAAAAAGTTAGATGTGATTGTAGAGGCTATTGTTGAGGATATGAAAATTAAAAAGCTAGTTATTGCTGATACGGTTAAACAATGTAAAGAAGATGCAATAATTGCCACCAACACCTCATCGCTAAGTGTTACTGAAATGGCAGAGGCTCATCCCAATCCGAAAAACTTTGTGGGCATGCACTTTTTTAACCCAGTTCATAAAATGCCATTAGTAGAGGTGATTCGTGGTGAGCATACCAGCGATGAAGCTACAGCTACTATATTTGAACTTTCTAAAAGAATGGGAAAAACTCCGGTGGTGGTTAAAGATGGTCCTGGCTTTTTAGTAAATAGATTATTGCTGCCGTGGATGTCAGAGGCTTTGTTTTTCTTAGAAGATGGAATGACAGTAAAAACCCTTGATAGGTATTACACTCATAAGTTTGGTATGCCTATGGGGCCTTGTCGTTTACTGGATGAAGTAGGTTTAGATACTGCTATTAAAGTTTTAAAGATCTTTCAAAATTCGTTAGGTGAAAGAATTCAGGTTTCAAAATTAGCTGATAAAATTAAAGAGTCTGATCGTTTAGGTAAGAAGAACAAAAAAGGCTTTTACCAATATAACGAAAAGGGCTACGACACTGATGTGGACGATAGCATGTACTCTCTCCTCGGTTTATCTGCTAAAAATGATCCATTAAGTGAGCAGGAGTGTATAGAGCGCGGAATTTATCAAATGATCAATGAAGCTGCTCGTGCTTTACACGAAGATAAAATAGTTGAAACCGCCGGTGAGGTCGACTTAGCCATGATTATGGGAACTGGTTTTCCACCTTTTAGAGGTGGTTTACTAAGGTATGCCGACACAGTGGGTATTAGTAAAATTGTTGATAGCTTAAATGATTATCACCAAAGACTAGGGATCAGGTTTAAGCCTGCAGACTCCTTAGTAGAAATGGCTAAAGCTAATAAAACTTTTTATTAGTTTTAAATGAGTTTACTAATGTTTATAATTAATGCTCCCGATATAATATTAAGAGCTTTGTCGGGAGATTTTAATTATGATCAAAACTTTAGTCCTGGTGATGATAATCACTTCAGTTCAGTCTGTTATGGCTCTAGTTCATAGCTCGTCAACAAATTGTGATAAAAATTTAAAGTTTGAAAATACGGATAAACAGGCCTTAGCAATTACTTCTGATGTGTACAATGTTTTAAAAGAATTTGATTGGCAACTCGGTGATGATTTAAATAAGAAAGATGCACAGTTGGCCAATAACGCAACCGCAGATATCGGGGCAATGATAATGTTTTGTATTCAGATGCATGACTTAGACTATTATAAAAGCCCTAAGCGCTTTGGTTCAGATGTACCAATACATATCGTAGATATTACAAAGAGATTTACTTCTTGCATTGAAAAAATAAAATAAACATACTTATTTTAAAGTCACTTTGTATTCAGGGCTTTTATAAAACTTGCCATTAGAGTCTTTAATTTTTATATAAAAATAACCTTTATGATATTTGTTTAGTTTTCTAAGTTTAAAGTTTAAAGTTTTACGTTTTTTAATGAGGCTTCCTTTTTTCTTATTAAAAGGTCTATGAAACCAAAAGATTTGGTATTTTTCATCTCCTTCCACATTAAAACTAATATTTAAAGGTGATCCAATTTTTGCATTCACTTCTGTATTTTTAGTGGCTGTAATAGTGAATTTTTCTTTCGGTTTTTCAGTGACTGGTTCCGGCACCTCAGCTTGTTTTGATTCAGCTTGTACAGCAATTTCTTTTAGTCCTGATTTTGCAGGTTTTATATTTGTTAGTTTAGGAGGAGATGCCGTTTTATTAGCAGCTTCTGCAGTATTCGTAGGAGCTACTTTTTCAACAGGCACCGGTTCTGCATTTTTAGCTATTGTATTTGTGTCCTGAACTTGCTCAGCATCTTTTGTTATTTTTTCTGTTTCAACATTTTTATTTTCAGCAAGGGGCTCTACTTGGAAAAATATATTTTGTGGCTCATTAGTTTTGTCATCAATGGTAGCTACGTAGTAAACTACAGTTTTTTCAGGACTAACACTAAATGTGTCTCCTTGGTTTACTTTTTTGAGCCCTTGATTTGATTTTTTAAACCATTCAATATTAAAGTCTTCACTTCCTTTTTTTACATTTAGTTTTAAAATTTTTGTTGAGCCAGGTTTAAGTTGTAAAATAGGTTCCGGTCGTTCAAGAACTTCATAGTTGACGTAGCCCTCGGGCAATTGCTTTGGAGTGTTCTTTTTAGTTCTCATTGGTGGCGGGGGAGGTGGTGCAGTCACTCTTTTTGCCACTTTTGTTGGCGGCGGGGGTGGTGGAACTCCTGGTTTTGTATTCTCACTTCCGGTGGTACTGTTTGTTGACACTGGCGCAGTACTTGGTGAAAAACTCATATATATAAAAGCCAGTGCTAAAATAACAATGGCGCTACTAATGATAATTAACTTTTTATCCATGTATTAACCTACTTATAGGGTTGATCTGTAAAGACTATTTTCTAATTTTTAGATTAATAATTCCAGTAATTATAAGGTGATCAGTTAAAAACACAAAAATACAGTGCAAAAGTCTGTAGAAGTTATTGGTAAAAAGTAGAGCTCGCAGTTAGTTGTATAACATAATATTTTTTAACTGGTAGGTTAATAGATTAGGAGAACTGTAGTTGAGGTATTAAATAATTAATTAGACTCTGAATTAAAGTTGTATTTAATTACATTTTCATAAACATTCAAATACATTTCAGCAAGTAAGTCGATAGCACCAACTCCTTCTTCGTTGCGAGCTACCATTGGGCAGCCTGTGCAAGTCACATGTTTTTCTGCCTGGCTACTATTAACTAACGGAATCAAATTATTTTTTAAGCTTTTTAAAAAAGCCATAAAGTGTGGTGTTGGAACAAAGCGTCCATTTTTTGATATTTGTAGAGGGCTATCTATGTACCGATCAGCTATAGCCAGGGGGCCTACCAGTGCCATAGGCAGCATTTGCGTGATTTTACTAATGCTTGTGGAATTGTGTTCGTTTTTTTCTAGTAAATCTTTAATGATTTGTTCAGGCTCGACACTTTCAATTTTACTTGCTGTTAGCATCACAAGAAGTTGATGCAAGCTAATAATACCTTCAACTAAAGCATTATAGGAAGGGTTAGATTTACTTATCATTCCATCAGCTAAGTAAAGGCTCCCTTCTTTTCTTCCAAAGTTAATATCACCAGCATCAATATCTACTGTTAATGGAGTCAGCTTAGCTTTGTTACTTTTTAACATATGAAGTATTGATGAGGTGGTTAAAATTAAATTATGGTAGTGGTCTAATTGATAGCTTCCTATTGGTGTGGGAATAAACTCTAAGATGGTATTATCTTTTTCAGTTTCAAAATTTTTTGTAATATCAACCCATAAATAGTTTCTAGCTTTAGGAAGACTTTCACCAATAACTTTTTCTATTTCAGTTATCACGCTGGGCCTGACAAGCTTATATCTAATTAAAGCTGTGGCGGGTCTAATTAACTCCAAAGAATCAATAAGATGAATAGAATTATTACTTCTGAGGTGAGCTTTGTTATCTTTAGTGGTGAGTTGGGTGTATTGTGCGGTAGTAAGGTCTTCATTGCTGTCAGATAGCTTAATTTTAGGTTTAATTTCAGAAATATATGAAGGAATAGAGTCAATATTTTGATTAACTATTGTTGACGTAAGTTCAACCAGTGGTCTAAAAGCTGCATGTTGTTTAGATTTTATGTCATGAATCTTGGGGATAATACCTGTAGCAAATTTATATTTTTTAGGCTTTACATTTTGACTAGCGTTATTATTAGTTTTTAACTTACAGGAGTCATTAGCAAATGTACTTAAGTGGCCACTCAAGATAAAAATAATTACTAATAGTTTGTTGAAGTAATTCAAAAAAAGACTCCGGACCTTAATTGTTAAAAAAATATTTTGTGTTTTCTTAGCTAAAGTACATTTAGCACTTTAAAGTTATATGCAAGCTTAATGCCTTTATTGCTTCGAGATGGGCTTGCAGGTTATTGTAATTGTTGGATTATATTTCTTTGGCTAATCCAGCGACCAGTTTAGAGATTAGTAAGACGAAAATTGTTGGTCACTTTTAAGTAGATTTACATTAGTTTGGAGTTAATTAAAGCAAATATAAATAGGCCTGAAACTTTATATAACTAGATAAAACGT
>CALJPJ010000084.1 GCA_937980625.1 uncultured Bdellovibrionales bacterium | reverse complement strand
TGAAAACAAAGAGCAAAAAGGTTATTCCGAATATGTCTAATGAAATGAGAAAGTTTGTATCTATTTTTAAATCTGCGGATCCAATTTTAGGAATGATACATCTTGCTCCGGGTGGAAATATACCTCGGGTTGAGAAGGCTTTACGAGAAATAACAATTATGGAAGAAAACGGAGTGGATGCCGTAATAGTCGAAAATTATCACGGCGATGTTCATCATGTTGAAGAGGTGTTAAAAGCACTTACAAAGAGAAAAAATAAAGCTGTTATTGGCTTAAATATTTTGCCTAATGAATATGAAATAGCTTTTCCTATGGCTCGTAAGTACGGAGTTAAGTTTATTCAGTTAGACTATGTTTCTGGCCGCTATAGTGAAGAATGGTATGGTAAAGAATATATTTCTGAAATCGATGCAGATCATTATATGAGCTATAGAAAAGAGTATAGTGAAGTAGCTGTCATCGGTGGCGTTCATCCAAAATATTATTCACCGGTAAAAGGATCGGTTCTTGAAAATGATATTAATGAAGCTTTAGAGCGTGTAGATGCTGTAGTGGTTACAGGCTCAGG
The DNA here is from genome assembly GCA_937980625.1 of uncultured Bdellovibrionales bacterium. Classification (GTDB taxonomy): domain Bacteria; phylum Bdellovibrionota; class Bdellovibrionia; order Bdellovibrionales; family UBA1609; genus JAHDIR01. The sequence goes on along the minus strand of CALJPJ010000084.1, from coordinate 5,291 downwards.
AACTGGCATGGAAACACCTTTAGATAAAATTAAAACTTTTAGAAAAATTCTTGGTCCTGAAAAACCATTAGTTATTGGCGCAGGTGTTGATCTGAGTAATGCTGAAGTCCAGCTCAAAATAGGTAATGGAGCCATTGTTGGCAGTTACTTTAAAGATGGTGAAACTAGTGGAAAGTTAATTTCAGAACGTGTTTCAGCTTTCATGACAGTTGTTGATCTTATTAAAAAACTTAAATATTAGCCTTTGATAAAATAAGGAAATGAGATAAGTAATAAATAATACTTTACTTCACTGGCAAATCTAGGGGTATTGATTAGTTTTTACGATTTAAAAAATCATTAATATATTTGTGTGTAAGAGTATCACTTTGATCGTTACTATTCTCTAAAAACATTATTTTATTATGTGCTAAAGCACTTGTAAGTGGAATCACTTTGTATTGTGTATTTTTAAGTTTAGAAAAGAACGTTTGATTTGTTTCAATATCGACGACAATATCGCTTTGAGTGTCTAATACCAGTATTGAAGTATCATTCATTAGTTCTGAGACTTTTGGTGGCTCAAAGCTTTTATCTTTGCTGTTATATTTTAGAATATCCTCATGTAAAAAACTCGATAGATTTCTGACTTGGACTTCAGCATATGCGGAATCATATTTTTTAGATTTAACAGTAAAGGCACCTTTAATATTATCCATTAAATAACCTGAAAGTCCCACTGCTCTTAATGCTTTTGTTCCTCCTCTTGTTAGGATACTTAGCCTTAGTGCTGGGCTTAAAAGAATAATTTTTGATGTGGGTATTAAGTTTTCCACAGCAGCTTGAAGAGCCATTAGCGCTCCGGTGGAGTGACCAACAAATGTAACTTGTTGACCAATTAGGTGGAGATACGGAACTAGTAACCTCATTTGTTCCACCCATTCTTCGTACTTAATTTCGTCGAGTTTTCTTCTCGGAGTTTCAAAGTGTTTTGCCAGTCGTAAGTTTATTACGTTATGGCCGCGTTTATAAAATTTTTCAGATAGCTCTTGCATCCATTGTGGAGACAGAGATAGGCCATGTAGTACAACAGTGACATTTTTGACTTTCATAATTTTGTTATTACTATTTTTATGTAATAAAAATCTTGAGCTATGTTCAGGTTCAACATTTAGAGAGAGCTCAAGTCTTTGGATATAGTCTTTATAATCACTAAAGCTACCACTTTTTGTCACTGTATTAATTGTCCTTGGGGCTTTTTCTATACTATTACTTTGGCAAGCATTGACAAGTAAAGTAATTAATAAAATTTTAATAATACTCATGTTTATAGACTATAATTTTAGTAATTATTTATGTAGCGCTATTAATTTTATTAAGCCAAAGGTCTTGATGTATTGAAATATCAGCACCTTAGCTGAAATTCAGTGTGTTGAATGCTTTTTAAAAAAACTATTCAACACACTAATGTATTTCTATTCTAAAATTAATAAAACAGAGTGGCTATGACGTGAATCTGTGCTTGAGATAACAGTAAGTTCTTTATCCACTAAAAGTTGCATGATATCACTTTTGCTTAGGCTCAGTGTGTGAGGGTGACGGCTGTTACCTGTAATATCAATTTCTAAGGTATCATCATCTTTCATAGTTCTAGATTTTTGAATCAAAGTAGCATCATTTAGCTCTTCAACGGCATGACCATGATTAGCTTCTATTTCTCCAGTGAGAGCTAGCTCTCCTTCTGAGCATTGTTGAGCCATACTTGGTATTACTTTAAAGCTTAGTGCAGCAACAGTGGCCCCTAAGCTGGCTTTTTTAATTAGTTCTCTTCTTTTCATTTTAAATCCTTTGCTTGTGTGATGCTTTTGGCATGAGACACAAGCGGTAAAGTGATAATCTCAAATGAAAGTTAAATGATATAAGTTTTAAAATAAAGCAAATTTATTGAAACATATGTTTCAATAATAGAAACATAATGTTATGTTTGTTGGTATGGAGTTAAATAAAAGTAGTAATGATATTAAAATTAAAGATATACAAATTTATTTGGAACTGATTAAAACTCGTTCTATTAGAGAGCTTTCAAGGCGTTTAAATACAACTCCAGGTCAGATTTCAAAAACTATTAAGTCACTTGAGTATAAGTTAGGTGTGACTTTGTTAAATCGATCGGTGAGTGGGGTAGCGGCAACGGCAGAAGCAAGAGCCCTATTCCCATATTTTGAAACAATTAGAGATGTGCAACTTCAGTTGCAAGGAGAGTTAAAAAAAAATAGTTCTGAACAACTTTTAAGTTTTGCATCCACATCATTTACTACGACACATTTATTACCTAAAATTTTGGAAGAGTTTGAGCATATAACACAAAGGACGCGTTTTAGGATGATTGATATACCTCCCTCACAGTTTACCTCTGTGGGGCTTAGAAACGGTTTTCAATTATGTATTCATAGTGGTGTCCTCGATTGGCCAAGAACTTGGACTTCAGTTAAAATTGGCAAAATGCGCTGGAGTTTGTATTGTAGCGCAAATCACGAGATTTCTAGTAAACCCAAAGAGAGTACAATATTAAAGTACCCATTTGTCTATCCTGTTTATTGGTCAACAGAAGGGGTTCGTTTTGGCAATGATGGTTGCCCGGTGAGTATTAAAAAGCGAATCCTGGGTCATGAAACTTCCACAGCTACTGGAGCTGTTGAAGTTGTGAGACAATCAGATCATCTTGGTTTTTTACCAGACTTAGTGGCTCGTGAATGGGAAAAGTTTGGAGAAATTAGAAAGCTTCATGTTCCTAAATGGAAAACTGTGGATCGACAAATGTACTTAACAGTTAAAAATGATGTAATCAAGCAAGCCACTTTTAAGAAGTTGGCAGTTTTACTTCAAAAACATTTAGCTTAGTGTAGGGTTTTATGGCGAATCAACAAATACAAGAGCTAGGTTTAGTTAAAACGGTAGACTTGCACAGGCTTTCTCATAATAAAAAAACCCAAAAGAATAAATCTTTTGGGTTATTAAAAATATTATTTAACTAACTAAAACTATTATTTAATTTCTTTATGTACAGTATGTCTACGTAAAGCAGGGTTGTATTTCTTTTTTTCTAATCTTTCAGGGTGAGTTTGAAAGTTCTTTTTAGTCGTATAACGAGAAGGAGATTTTCCTTCTTTACGAGCTTCAGTGCACTCAAGTGTGATGATACGAACTTTACCTTTTTTCTTTGCCATGATTACGCCTCCGGAGCATGTTGTTATATGCCTGAATTGAGAGTTTGTCCAGTCATCCTTTATAGATTTGAATATTATTTTTAATGGTATGGACTGGGCGCAAATGCATAAAAAACATAGTAATATCAGTTACTTGAGTTTGTACACTCTTCTGGATTAAGAGTTAGTCTGTCTCTTTGGATAATAAAAAATCTGGAATTGGGATATTAATTTTAGGGTAAAGCTTAATTTTACGACTCCAGTTGCTAATATTTTCCACTAATATTTTGGCTTCTTGATTGATTTGCTCTTGAGTATTTGGCTCATTTTTACTGACTTTTTCCCAAGGTTTAGTTTTAACTTGAGATTTAAGTTGAATCGGTTCATCAGTTTTTTGTGAGCTCTTTTTTTTAGCTGTATGTTTTTTTATATCATCTAAGCTGAGGGCCATTTTAATCCCTATGGGTGAAGTGGTCTAAGGTTATTTTTAGGTTTATAGTTAATATCTTTATTAGTTTGGGTCAGTTGTTGCCAAAGCTCATCAATTAGAAGGTTCATTTCAAGCGCGGTCGGAGATAATGGTGTGTACTCTGGTAAACTTAAAAATAAAGCACTAGCCTCTTCACCTTGCAGGCTTTCCCTAATAAAGTAGTTGGAGCAGTTTTCAAGGTGAGTTTGGTACCAATTAAGTATTTCTTTACTGAGTTTTCTGTTACCAGAATAACGTGTTGGAATATAATAAGTATTAAACTTAAGTTGCATTTCATTTTTAAATGAACCTAAAAAACTTTGAAACATTTTTAGGTTGCGAAAATTATTAATTTTACACTCAAGTGGTGCCAGGAGTGTATCACAGCTAGTTAAGGCATTAGTAATAAGTAAGTTCCAATTTGGCGAGCAATCAAAAAGTATAAGATCAAACTTCTCTTTTAAAGGCTCAGCCACCATTTCATTTAACCAAAATTCACGTCTATTTCTATTATTTAGACTTTGATTTAAAGCAACAAGTTCTGGGGTTTCAGGTATAAAACTTAAGGTGGGTAAATCAGTAGGGTGTATAATATCATCTAAAGAACAATCTTTTTTGTAATAATCCATTAGGCCTTGAGCTTGGTTTATTTGTGTTAAGGCGTCTTTAATACTCATATCATCATTTAAATTGTAATCAAAACCTAGGCCTGTGGTAATATCACCTTGCATATCAAGGCCAACAACACAAGTTTTAATATTGTGGAGGGCAGCTATTCGCGCTAGGTTTACTGTTAGGCTGGTTTTTAAAACACCACCTTTGGTAACAAATGTGGTTAAAACCAAAGGTTTTTTAGGCTTTTCTAGAAAACCAAAAGTTTGCCCTATGAGGGGAACTTGTTCTGGGCTCCATAGTTTTTGCGACCGCTTATTCATAGCAATCAGAGATTGTTTAGGAATTACACCTTGACTCTCAGCATTTAACAACATTTTTTTGGTAAGTTCTGGTTTAGAGCTAAGACTAAATATTTTACATATTTTAGAGGCACTATAATTCATATAAATTATTTTTTACCCATTTGGATAACTTAACAAGGAGTCTCGCAGCAAAAAAAAATGTATAAAAATCATGCAAAGAAAAGCGAGGAAAAGTACCAAGTCCCTTTCTGCGTAACGGCGTTCCACAGAAAGGGACTTGGTACTTGATCTTGTACTTGATCTTACCCCTTAAACTTATCTTTAAGTTGTCTTAATTTTGTAATTGCTTCTACGGCGTTATTATAATTATTAGTTCTTAAAAACTCAGGCTTAAATACTTGAAAAAATGGATTAGCATCTAGTTCTAAACTGAGCAAGCTTGGAACGGTGGGTTTATTATTGGCTCGCAGCTCGATTATGTTTTTATAATAACTCTTCAAGTGCGCATTGTTTTTATCAATACTTAAAGCAAATAAAGCATTTTTTTCTGTGTACTCATGGCTACAATAAATTAATGTGTCTGGCGGTAATTTTTTCGCTTCAGCAAAACTATCGTATAAGTCTTCACCTGTACCCTCAAATAGACGGCCACATCCAAGTGAAAAAATAGCATCGCCAGGAAATAAAGCTTTCAATTCAGGAATATAAAAACCAATTAAA
>CALJPJ010000083.1 GCA_937980625.1 uncultured Bdellovibrionales bacterium | reverse complement strand
CATCACTAAAGCCAAAAAAAGCAAGACAACATACGTACCACTCCAACAAACGTTCCACACCAATATGTATAGCAACTAGTGGACCAACTATTTTTTCAACAATTTAGCCTCGTAATAAAAATAAACGCATGTAGAGATTTTCAAACCTAAACTATTCTAGTTTTAGGGCTGTAATTTGTTTATCTCTGGACTCTAAATTGTCACATTTCTTTTGAAATTTAGTATCTGCAGAGCTTTTACATCATAATTTTTTTTAAAGATTAAGACAAAACAACAATTATGATGAAAATATTTTAAATTAATGGGCTTACCCTACGCTCAAAACTATAATTAATAATTAGTAACTAAACAATAATAGTCATCACTTAGACCTAAAGAAACAGAACACCACTAATAAAAAAGTTATAGCCTGGCACAAAGCTTGCATTTATTTTTATAAAAAAAATAGTTTCTATAAAGGCTTATGAAGCAACTTATTAAGTTAAGCCTTAAAGAGTTTATTTATAAACCCTAGGATTAAATCAAGTTATGAAATTTTTATTTTCTAAATTATTCAAAAAATATGAGTTAAATAATAATATTTCTTATGCAAATTTAATTATTTGTCTTATAGCTTCACTTATATATATAAACACTACATTTAATAGTGCTCATGCAGACCCCAAAAAACCTACCAATATAATTGCTCAAGATACTAAAACTGGATCGACTATTACTACTGACATACCTAGAAGTATTCCTAAATATCTATACACATGGGTCAGCCCTGAAACACTCCTCAACTTAGCCATAAAAGGTTTTAACTACAAAAGTGGTTGGGTTAATAACCTTGGCGGCCTAACTGGTATTTTAAATGACAGCTTTCCTCAATTTAAAGAGTCTGGAGTGCGAGGAACTTACGCCTGGCATGTTCCTGAATTATCTACTCGCGGGGGAATCAAAGAGTATTATGGCGAAGTTTTAATAAGATTTGAACTCAAAGACAATATTGATTTAGAAAAAGTTTGGCATGTTACAAATAAAAACTCTGCCTCCCCGACTGGTGACCCAAAAAACCCTACTAAGTTAAATCCATTTCAAAGTGATCTAGAATTGTCTAAATATAGTGAAAATCATTTAATTTTTCATGACTCTATGACTGGAGGATCTGTATTTAGTGAGTGGATAATAACCAACGCAAGTATCATTAAAAGCTTTACTGTTGACCAAAATGAACTCAGAAAGGTCTTAGAGACTGGAATTAAACGTGCTACAAATGGACATAGTTATAAGTTTACAGATTATCATTTTATAATGCCCTTTGGAGAGCCATTTGATACAACAAAGGTATTTACCGGTGGAGAATTTGATGCAGGTTATGTTTTACACCGTTTAAATGGCGCATTAAATCAAAACTACCTTATTCCACCTAACTTCTTTCCTGGAAAGTCTAATGCAACAAAAGCTCAGATTGAAGAGTATAGAAAAAAAATCTACCAGTTTAGATTAGATGAAGTTCGATTATTTACAAAAGAGTATTCTAAACGCATTGATATTGAAAGAGTTAAATATAACCCTAAAATAGTAAGTAAAAAGTTTGCCTATTGGTTAATTGAAGAAATAGCAGCTACAGAACAAGATAAATCCAAAATTATTGAAATTGACCAACCAATTCGAAAAATATCACTGGATAATTTTTCTTATTTTTTATCTAATCATTTATTTGAAAATAAATATAATGAGGAGTTTAACAAACTGGATGTTGACCATTTAAATAAGCTAATTAGTGAAAGCGCTCCTTCAAATGAAATTATAGATTTTTATCTTGAAAAGATTGGAGATATTAAACCAGGTAAAACAATTATCAAACATTTTAAACTTCGCTCCGGCTACCAAACTAAACTAAGAAGCTGTAAAGCCAAAACCTCAGGCCTCTAATGTTAGGCCTAGTCGTTTAAAGTTTTTATTATAACTGATAAGTTTTCGTTGAACTAATTAATCATAACCACATAAAAAGCCGTTTATAAAATACAAATGGCTAAATTATTGCATTATTAACTAATGAATACTTAACTTAACTATAGAGACTATTTAAATAGTTCTCATGAGGTAATATGAACTCATTAACGTCACCTTTTAAAATAATTTATACAATTTTTGCGATCGCCTATCTCTTGATTTTTACGGCTTGTGAAGATAAAAAAAAGAAAACCCCACCAGCAGCCCCATTTGAAATTAAACTGGGCAAGCCTGGAAAAACAAATATTAATAGTGACATACCAAAAAACGAAAGAGTTCACCCCCTAGAAGCTTCTGAAAGTATTGAATTTATTACTGATGACGGCAAAGCCATTATTAAACATCATAGCCACCGCAAAATAGATAAAGATGATATAATAATTGGGAACGATCAACAAAAATACCTAGTAAGAGTTAAAGAAATTATAAAAGGTGGAAATAACACCACCGAGGTCATCTTAAGACAAGCTAGAATAGGCGAAGTTATTGGCAATAACACTGGCTCTGTTGATATTGAATCCACACCAATATTTTTTCCAAAAGATTTAAATAAACTTAACTATCAAGCTAAACGCGATAGTAAAATAAATTCTGATGATAATAAACCATCATACAATGTTGATAAAAAAGGTAAAATTACTATAAAAAACTTAGAGCTTTTTTCATTCAACCTGAACGATCAAGGCCGTTTATCTGGCAAATCAAATAAAATCATGGGGGCTATTGTTAAAGATCCTTCTAATAAATTTTCTCTATCAGGACATGTTGGCGGAAGTTATAAAGCCACAATTAATGAAGCTATAATAGAGGTAGTTCCAACCTTAAGATCTAAATCTAAATGGAAGTTTGGAAAAATTCGCAAACTTGAAACTCGTTTTGATACCAAAATTAAGTATAGAGTAGATATTACTTATGATTTAGCTGGTAAAGTCTCATTAGAAGGTCTTGTAGATTTTTTACCTAAAAAAGTAATTCCTATAAAAATGGGCACTCCCCCTGTTTATGTAGACATTGAACTTGGAATACCTGCTGGAGTAAAAATAGCAGCTGAAAAATCTGGAAAAACACGTATTATATACGAAACAGAATATGAGTTTTACTCAACAATGGGTTTTAAA
>CALJPJ010000082.1 GCA_937980625.1 uncultured Bdellovibrionales bacterium | reverse complement strand
AAGGCCTAGTTAGTAAATGAGCACAATAAACCTGAGGTATATCTATAAAGCTTAAGTATGGCTCATATATATATTCAAGTGGGCGCAAAACAACTTTAACTCTTAAAGATAAAAATAATTTTTGGACAGCACATGAGATGCTCTTGTCTATAAACTCTTCTGACTCGTAAAACTTCCAATTTGATTTTAATTGAAAAAATGTTATATTTCCTTTATTAATCAGATCGAAATTTGGTACATCTTCTCCAAACAAAATCCAATGATGAGGAAGTCCAGATTTCAAAAGTTTATTATATAATCGATAAAAAACTATACCCAAGCCACCTGTATTATGTGTTGTACCTATTGCTAATATCACTAGTCCACCCTTCTTAATAATTGCTCTTCAAAAAATTAATATAATTTTTATAGTTTTAAAACTCTCGTGATTCATTTTAATTTTATTTAAAATAGCTTGTAATAAAAAATATAGTCTTAACATTTTGTAATAGTTAGTTATTTTGCTGCAAACATGAAGTTTTTCGACAAAATAAAAGCTTTTCTCTTGGATTAAACTTATTTGACTTTCTCTTATCAAAATATATGTTGACAAGCTATATTTAAATTACTTAGGAGGCTAATAATTTTTCTTTGATATAACCACAACCTAAGCATGTCACTTACTAAAGGTAAATATAATAAATAATTATTTTTAACTATATTTATATTTAACTTATAATTAATGTACATTTGTCCCTTGATCAAAGGATTTGTTAAACTGTTTAATATTAAATTGAAAATTGATTCAACAACATCTAAACCAGATCAGAATTTAGACTCAAAAATTTTTACCTAAAATCCAGAGATAGATTTTTTCAACACAAATTCGCATGGCGATTTTGTGAAGGCGCACAGCTGCGTCTTTTTTCTGTCAAACCTCCAGGGTTAAGAACAGTGATTCATACTATGGCGAGCTGCTCGGCTGGGCCATAGAGTGATGGACACACTACGCGGCCTTAAGGCTGTCACTCCAGCACTTTGTTGAGGTAGCTAATCGTGGCTAAGCAGGAAATCCTGTTCGCAGATCGAATCTCTGATCGCCAAACACCAAATTGCTTCAACACAATTTCATATTCGGTTTTCAAAGATCGATTATATTATCCGCTGGAACAGCCAGCGGTGTATGCAGGTTTTGTTCTGGGTAACTGCAATCCCGCTCTTAGTCTTTGCACCTCCTTTAAATACTGTTGTGGTATTTTTAATTTAATTTGTCTTGCTGACTTAGTTATATAGCCAGGTATATGAATAAACTTTCTTCTAAATTTTTTGGCGTAATTAGTTTTTATTGGTCGATCAATTAAAGCCATCATACGCATATGATTCATGGCCACCATTGCCATCAAACCAAAAGCATAATTAGCTTGTAACTTTTGACAAGGAAAGTGTTTTAAATCGTAGCCATATTTCTCTTCGCGGATTAAGTTTTCTACATTGCCTCGCTTGTTGTAGTGCTCAACTAAGGACTGCAAGCTTTGCGTAGCTAAATTATGGTTAGTCAATATGCTATAATATTTATAGTAGCCACCCTCAAGGTCAGCCTACTCTAAAGCTTGTTGTTTTACCACTATAGGTAAGCGTAGAACATCACTCCATGAAGGGCGCCAGAGAATTATACCAAGATCTACATCAGGTAGTTTTATGTTTTTATCTTTTGCTTTTTGTAATTCTTTTTCTGGATACTGCCACCTTTCCCATTTAGTAATATTTTTTATTTCATTACGCCAGCTGGTGGTGGCTTGGTTGGCTACTATTGTGAACTTAATGCCATGGCAAAAGCCCTCACGGTCAAAAAAACTTTGAGTATCCAGACACCACATATCTTTATAATTGAAGCCTAAGCCCTCCATTTTTTTACCAGATTGTTCATGTGGTGTTGAATCAATACTTAAGTGAATAGGTTCATCAAAATAGCCAGGGTGAGTTTGTTGAATTAGCTTTCTGTTGGCCTGCGATTGTAAACTTAAGAATTTATTTAAATTTTTTATATTATTAACTTTAAAATCTCGTAAAAAATTACCTATAGTTCGTGGTAATACAGTTTCACCGCGCATGATTTCTTTTAACAATGGATCAACTCTGAACTCAATAATGTCATCAATACAATCATGGCCATACATAAAGCTTGCCAGCTGAGTTAAGCCCAAACTATAACTACCCATGGGTCTGTTACTTTTTCGTGCAGGCAGACAGTTGAAAAAGCTATTACTTAAGTTTGATGAATCAAACTGCTCAATCATTAGGCCTAATCCTGCGGTATTTGTTTGGTTTTTGTTTTGCAACTCAACTTTACAATTAGGGCTTTTTTTTGTCTAGAATATAATTTAACCATCACCCAATGGGTGAATAATTTAACAACTGCATTAATCTTGATATTTCAATACAGTCTTAGCACTTGGCAACTTTTTATTTATTTCTATATTCGGAAGTGGGATCTAACTCTTTCTGACAAAATACAATATTTGATTATATATTGTGAAATGCGTGGTTACAAATTTTAGCGGATTTTATTAAAAAAAACTTTTATTGTTGATACCTTAGGTTTTAAATACTTTTTATAAAATATAGTGTCGAACTTGCGTTGTAAACTAATTTTTAGTAAGACTTTAAAAAGAAGTCTAGCCTGCTTACTTGGACCTAT
>CALJPJ010000081.1 GCA_937980625.1 uncultured Bdellovibrionales bacterium | reverse complement strand
GTTGTCAAAACGGAATCCCCTTTCTTTAAACCTCCGATAAAGTCTTGATGAGTTTTCGCCTTTCTTTGTTGTGGGCGAATAAGGAAAAAATAGAAAATAATAAATATAAAAATAAATGGCATAAATTGCTCAAGCATAGATGGCTTGGGCGCTCCGGCTGCGGCTTGTGCAAATGCATTAATACTAAACATGTTTAACTCCCTGTTTTAAAGAGTTCTTTTTTGCCCGAGAAAGACTAAAAATCAATATAATTCTATAGACTTAATTCAGTTTTTTTATAATTTTTATCTAACTGCGTCGCAAACTAAATAGCGTATTTTTTGAGCAAATTTATTTATTGTACTTAAATATAAAATGAAACTGATAAGTAATTAATATCTCGTACAAAAAAGCTCTTTATATTTTTTTACCAAAAAAAAGGTAGGCCGGTAATATATCTCAAACTTAAATAAATGCTTTTATTAGAAATAAATTGTTAAAAAGTTAAGGCTTCTTAGTGAAGCGCGTTATACACTCCTGCTTAAACTCTGGCCATGTTCCATTGGCAATAGCAGTTCTAGATTTCTCAATAATTTTATTATAAAAGTACAAATTATGGATTGTATTCAAACGGCCTGACAATATTTCACCTGTATTAAACAAATGGCGAAGGTAGGCCTTAGAATAATTTTTACAAGTATAACAATCACACTCTGGGTCTAATGGGTTTGGATCTGTTCGATACCTCGCTTGCTTAATAGAAACCTTACCCTGCCATGTGTACATAGTTCCATTCCTAGCTACTCTCGTTGGCATAACACAGTCAAACATATCTATTCCGCTATCAATGCATAAAATTAAATCTAAAGGCGTTCCCACCCCCATTAAATAACGCGGTTTATTTTTAGGCATTTTATAAGCTACTTTCTCTACCAATTCATGCATTAAATGAATGGGTTCTCCCACACTAAAACCACCGAGAGCATAGCCGGGCAAGTCCACACTGCAAATTTGGTCCATACTTTTTAAACGAGAACTTTCTTCAAGGCCGCCCTGGACAATACCAAATAATAAACTCTCTTTGCGAGTCATGGCGTCCTTACAACGCTTCAACCATCTTAAAGTCATATTAGACGACTTCTCAATGTCACTAGCACTTGCAGGGTATGGAATACACTCATCAAAAGCCATGATAATATCTGAGCCTAAATCCATTTGAATTTCCATGCTTTTTTCAGGGCTAATGTAAAGTTTGGCTCCATCAATATGTGAGCGAAATGTTACGCCCTCTTCAGTGATCGTGCGCAGCTTTGACAATGAAAACACTTGAAAACCACCACTATCAGTTAAAATTGGCTTATCCCAATTCATAAATTTATGTAAGCCACCCAGATCTTTAATAAGCTTTTCTCCCGGGCGAATATGCAAATGATAGGTATTTCCCAATAAAATTTGGAAGCCAATGTCTGTAAGCTCCTCAGGGAGCATAGCCTTAACCGTAGCCTTTGTACCTACCGGCATAAAAATGGGAGTATCTATCATGCCATGAGCTGTGGTTAAAACACCACAACGAGCCTTACCGCACTCACTCGTTACTTTATAATTACCAATATTTTCATTTTCCATAATTACCCTATATATCTCCATTTTATTTATAAAAAACACAAATAAAATGGATATACACTCCATACCTTAAAATGATACCAATTCCATTAAATAATTCTCTAAACTCTAGGATTGTTTCGATTATAATGTGCTTACAGAGCTCCTTGTGGGAAAACTCTGCGCATTATAATTTAAACAATCCTAGAATATAGAGAATTATTTAATAGAATTAGAGTTACCAAAAGAGTTTTACAGCCCTTTAATTGCGCTCCCAAACTGATAAGTCTCCGTAACTAAATAACTTAAACTCATTATTTATTGCCCACTCATAGGCCTCTTTTACACGTTCTATACCAGCAAAAGCAGCAACTAAAGCCATTAATGTAGACTTCGGCTGGTGAAAATTTGTCATTAAACAATCCACATACTGAATTTTTTTGCCCGGGTATAAAAATAAATTTGTGGAGCCACTTAAACTTCCATCGCCTTTTGTTGTAAAATAATCAAAAGGTAAAGACTCTAACACACGGGCTGCCGTTGTGCCCATAGCCCAAATTTTTGCGCGACTAGCTTTTACAGATTCTATTACTTCTAAAGATTCTTTTTTGATATGAACCAACTCATGATGCATTTGATGTTTTTTTATATCAATATCACGAATTGGTAAAAAGGTTCCCAGACCTACATGTAATGTTACAGGCGCTATTAATACACCTTTAGATTTTAATTTTTCTAAGTCATCATTATTAAAATGTAAACTCGCTGTAGGAGCTGCACAGCTCCCTGGCTTCTCAGCCCAACTTGTTTGATACCAACTTATATCATTAGCCTCATTGGATCTTTGCTCCCTAGCCTTTTGAATATATGGGGGAATAGCCATCTGACCAAAGCTCTCAAAATAAGTTTCATCAATATCTTTACTTAAAGTTACAGTTTGAGGAATTCCTTTTGTATGCAATACCAGCTCAACACCGTCAGCCAATTTTAAGATTTGATTTTTCTTTAATCGACTCGCCGGAAATAAAACAGTCCAAGTTTTTAATGCCACTTTTTCTATAAATAAAATTTCAAAACCCTCTTCACTAATAACTCTGCGCCTTAAAACTTTTGTATTATTAATTACCAAGCAATCGTTTTTATTTATGCGCTCAAAAAGTTGAGCCTTGTTAAATTCTCTAGGCTTGGATTCACTGGAGGTGCTATACAAAATACGTGTGTTATCAGCTCTTGCTGTGGCAATAAGTTGTTCCGGGTAAGAAAAATTTAAATCATTTAAGTCCATTTCACTGGATATATTTTAAACCACAACAAAAGTCAGTTACTTTTTTTGAACTATTGTATAAATAACCTAATAACTTTAACTGTAAAGATCTAGATTCAATATGACGACTCTAAAAATGAGTCACAATCAAATCTGACATCTAGATCCATTAATATATTATGATCATGGGACTCATATGGATGACCCCATTTCAAGTGCTATTTTTCATTTTTTAAAAATCGGAAAGAGGGGATGATCGTCGAGAACCTTCAAACTCATATTCGCGCACTGGTTAACGCATTTAGTTGGTCCGAAACATGCCTATCCACTATCTTAACACAGGTGCTTTAACCTAGGTCCCAGCTCGTGGGCTGCATGTTATCAACTTAAACCCCTCTCTCCTTGAAACTATTTATTTTTGTTGTTTTTACCTAAGCTACTTTCGTCATTGTTTCCCAAATAAACGCCAGCATTTCTCTGGCACAAGCCACTTTCACTTTATTTGTATTTTTTCCTTTGGCTGAAAGACGATGCCCTTTTTTATGAAGCCGATTCATACATTTATTCGCTATTTGTACAGCTTCAGGACTAGCTTTTTTTCTTCTTTCTCGTAATATACGGCTAACATAAACTGGACTTCTCACGTACTGACAAGCTTCTACAACAACTGTCCGCACATGCCGATTACCCATTTTGGTAATACCAAATTTTTTCTCTTTTCCACCTGAAGTTCTCTCCGTAATATCAAGGCCAATATATGAAGTCAGTTGCTTGGGATGGTTAAACCGCTTTATATCTCCAAGCTCTAAAACTATTGTTAGAGATGATAGAGTGTTAAGTCCTCTGAAACAGTTTAAACTTGTTACTGGAACCTTGTACTTTTCCGTCTCAGCTAACCTTTCGATTTCTGAATCAAGAGCTTGAATTTGAGACTGTAAATTAAAAAAGCTCTGCAATAAAGTTTTAAGCAGGATTTTTTGTGATTCAAATTTTAAACTTCCTATTTTGTCTTCAAGCCAGACCATATAGGTTTTGGTCCACAGACTTTTTAATTTTGTTTCTTTCCTAAAATCAAAACCATGTCTTCGACAAAAAGAATTAATGTGTATTTTGGTAGACTTGAGCTGGTCAATAAGGAACCTTCTCGATCTTAATAGATCTCTATTGGCCTCATCTTCTTCTGTTGGAATATGAACAATTGTTAGTAAATCATTGGCATAGTATTTTGCGAGGTGCTGAGCATCAAGCTTATCTGTTTTTACTTTTTTTGAGCTCATTTCTGGAATCAATGACGGAGCTATAATTTCAACAAAGTATTCTTTTTTTGTTAGTTCCCGATAGAGAGAATACCCAAGGTAACTGGCCTCATAACAAATCTTGATATCGAATTTTTTAAGTTTTTGCTTCTTCATCTTTTTGATTAGAGCGTCTGCTGAGGGGAAGCATTTAAATTCGTAGAACTCTCCTGTTTCCTTAGAAAATCCAAAAAAGTGGAAGGCTTTGTCGTCGACATCAAGGCCGCAGTGTAGTATTGGTTTTTTCATGGATGACTCCTTTGCTGTTAAATATTAGTTGCTTACGCGTTTCTAATATTTATGAGTTAACCAGCACTCGGAAAAGGCAGAGTGGGTCATCCATATCTTCTTAAATCGTTATAAGCCTTTTGAGATTTTGCAGTGACAATTTGCGCTCCTACTTAGACAGTTTGAATAAGCTCTTCTAGTCATATATTCATTATTAGAATTACTCAAGTGAGCACACTTTTTGCTGGTTACTAATAAAAGGAAAAAATTATGGCTATTCGTTGTTTTACAGTTTTGATTTTGTTAACAGTAACTATGCGTTGTTTGGCATTTGAAGTTGGACAAAAGGTTTTATTCAAAATGTACGGAGATATTATGCTAGGAACAGTTTCTGAAATTCATGAAAAACAATATTTTATAAATGAGCCTAAAGAACATACAAACTATGCTAAAAACAAAGTATTCTCTAGAAGAAATATTCAACCCTACACACCGGTCACCGAGTACCAAGAAACTAAAA
Organism: uncultured Bdellovibrionales bacterium; assembly: GCA_937980625.1. Classification (GTDB taxonomy): domain Bacteria; phylum Bdellovibrionota; class Bdellovibrionia; order Bdellovibrionales; family UBA1609; genus JAHDIR01. Next base: position 1,147 of record CALJPJ010000081.1, on the reverse strand, counting down.
CTTTGATTTTTGGAAGAAATGAAACATGGTCAATTGGTGATGAAGTTATGATAAATTGGAATGGAGGCTTACAAAAAGCCACTATCAGAGATCTTACCTCTGATGGCTTAGTTTACTTTTCATCAGTTAATGGTGACTCTTTTGCCTTAGGAAATCAGTATTTTCCTATTTCTATCATACGCAATCGTTATACACCTTTAAATGATATCGAATTTGATGGCGATACATTCAAGCTTGGCGACAGGGTACTGTTGTACGATAAGTTTAATGTCCTTTATGACAACCAAGACCTATACTCAGGAAAGATTATTGATATTAATGCTGATGGTGAGATCAGAATTGATTATTTGCATAAACGAAACAGGTTCTACAGCATTAATGACATACAGCATTTAATTTCAGTTCAAAGATTAAACTATAAAGGGAAAATATATTCTGTTGAACAGCAAGTCGTAGTTAGGTGGAATGGAGGGTTGCTCCGTACACGCATTCTTGACTTAACCTCATCTGGTTATGTGCTAGTTGAGGAATTTAGAATCAGAAATGGTTATATTAAAATTGATAAACTCATTGATTAGATTTCAACTATGTAAAAAACTTGTTAGAAACCTAACTTTAATCAGGTCTGTTACACCTTCTTGAGAAAGAAGGTGTTTTGCGTTTTGGGTAGAAACACTTGTTATTATGACTTAAGGTCAGGCGGAATAAACACTAATAAAATTAGCTCTGATTCTTGTAGGTATTTACCATTATTTCAATTCAACTTGTACGAGTTAATCGTGACTACTTTTTAAATTTTTCAGATTAAGTCTAGTTTTTTATACTTTTAACTGTGTTTGTATTCAATTTGATACTAACTTTATCCTATCCTGTAAAAATAGTGGACTAAAAAATACTTGCTTTAAACTTAACCTGGTGATGAAGAAACAAACCTATAGTTAAAACTTAAATTAAAAAATTGGTAACGAGCAAATATGGGTTACGCTTACTTTTTACGAATCCATTTGGTGTTTTCTATAGTTATCTATACTTAAAAAGTAATTGGGGTCTTCCAGTACATTTACATCACATATTTTATCTGCTTTTTTGATCAACCGTGTACAATCTTTGCTTAAATGCCTCAAATGAATATTTTTCCCAAGACGTT
>CALJPJ010000080.1 GCA_937980625.1 uncultured Bdellovibrionales bacterium | reverse complement strand
GAGGCTTAGGTATAGTTAATATGTCGAACTTAATTACAATGGAATCTGTTGTTCGAAAGTATGAAGGTTATGAGCTAGCTAGCCCTAAAAGTTCAAAAGAGATCTTAGACTTTTATAAATCTATACCAATGAAAGCGACGAGTTTAAATATTTTTTTTGATCGTAGCCCTGACTTTTATTCCTTACTCAACTATCAAGGGGACAAAAACTTTGTCATAATTTGCCGAAATAAGTATAAAAAGATAATTGGTGTGGCATCTGTAGTTGTACGTGATGGTTATTATAAGGGGGAGGTTGAAAGGGTGGCTTATTTTTCAGATTTAAGATTGCACTCCACTCCAGAAAACAGGTATTTGCTAAATTTATGGAAGCAATTATTTGTTGATATTATTAGTAATTCTAACAAAATTATTGGGCTTGAATGTACAAGAATGATTTGTGCCATTTTGGCTGATAATAAAAAGGCCATAAAATCATTAGTTGCGAGTAGTAAAAACAATTTTTATTTTAATAGTTTAGGTGCAACTCATATGGTGAGTTTACTAAAAAGCTTCACCACAGACAATAGTGGGTTAAATGTTGAAAGGGCCACTGAGGGTTGTAAAAATGAGTTACTAACTTTTATAGATAATAAATTTAAAACTTATAATTATGGTTATACTAGAAAATTTATAAGTGATGCTTTAACTAGCTGGAAAGACCTTGCCATTGAAAATTTTATTTTAGTTAAGGATAAATCAGGTAAAATCATTGCTTGCAGCGCTTTGTGGAAGCCTTCAAGTGCTAAAAAAACTATTGTGACTCGTTTGTCTTGGCCATTAAAATTATTAAAAGTTGTATTGAGTTTTTTTAAGCCACTCCCTTCAGAAGGTGAAGAACTTAAAATAGCATATTTAAGCTTTATGGTGAAAGATGAAAATAAAGGCAATTTACTGAAGCCAATACTGACTTTCTTGCGAAAAAGTGGCGAGTTTAGAAACTACCATATTATCAGCTTTCAAACGAATAAAGTTGAAGAGAACTCAAATTTAAAGTGTATAACCACTAAAACTAAAATCAACTTATATGAAATATCAGCTGTAAAAAATAGCGCCACTAAGGAATCACAAGGTTTTGAAATAGCGTTAACTTAAGTCAAATTATTTGATTAATAGAGTTAGCATTATAATTAAGGTGCACCATATAATGGAGTGTTTTGGCGATACAATATGTGGCTTAAAGCGCTTATGTTAAGAGGTTATAAGTATTTAAATAAAATTCGCAGAATAGCAATAAACAAGTATTAAGATTTGCGGCAAGTCATTTTTTTAATATTAAAACTTTATAATTGTATTAATATTATGTAGAAGCTTTAGTTTGGGGTGTTTGGATGGTTAAAGTCTTATTGTTGATCTTATGCTTTTGCAGTAGCGGCCTTGCTGCTATTATATCAAATAACAGAAACTGCCTTTCAGAAGAGGCTTATGAGCTGAAGTTAAGTCCATTAGATTTTAAATGGGGACAATCTTTAGACGAAATGGAGCTAAGATATAAAATAGTTTATAACTCAGGTAAAAGACTTAAATTTAGAGCTTATGTCGAAGATAAAAAAATAATTTTGCCAGTTAAAAATGGCCAACAAATTATTGTTTCTGCACACTTTGTAGATAGTATTATTAACCATATTGAAACAGCTTTAAGTCGCTTGTATGCTAATTATATATTTTTTTCTGATATGGGGCATGCACATTTGTTTGTAGATAAATCAGTTTATGAAAAAAAAGTTAAAGTAATTAGCTCTGAAAATAAAAAAGCTAGATATGAGATCATGTTAAATGACATAAAAACTAAACTGCTCTACCATACTGCTGAGCAGTTAAAAACTTTGGGACCAGATAAGCTACCCCTGAAAGATAAGGCCACTCAGTGGAGGTATTTCTCTCGAAATATTGTGGGCTCACAGGGGCAAAAAAATACACTAGAAGTGATATATAACCCTCGGGGAGCATATAACTCTGCAAGAGCTAAAACCTATGACATAGGTGGCCAATATAAGTACTGGGGGGCTGGAGTAGATATTTCAGCCTCTAAAGATGGGTGTTTTCAGTTTAAACATAAAGGCAAAACATATAATTTTGATATATCACTGTATGCTGTGCAATAACTCTTATAGCTGGTATTCGTTTAGAGCCGAGTGATCTGCCTGTGAGGTTTGATTACTTTGATCAGCTTTGTTAGACTTATTTGTGTTCCATAACAAAAAATATCGAATTAATAATCAATTAAGTTTAAAGCAAATATCTGTATCTGATACAGAGACTTTTTATAATTCTTTGCATTCAATAAAAAATTTTGATGATAAAAATAGAACTCATTTACAATTAAAATATGATAGATTAGAAAAAACTAGACTTAGTATTTTAGATGCCGTTGAGAGTAAGTTTAAGCTTGATGGCACTCCAGATTTTTTTATTTTATTTAACGAAAAAATTGTAGGAATGTTCGAATTTCACCCTTTGACAAATCAAAACTATATAGAGGTGGGCTATTGGCTTTATTTAGAATATCGTCGCCAGGGAATACTATCATCTGTTTTCCCAGTAATGATTGATTATGCCGCTGATAATTTTTCTAAAGAAAAAATATTAGCCACCACCGCAACAACTAATATTGCCTCTCAAGCTTTATTAAGTAAAATTGGTTTTAATAAAACTGACAATATTTTAGAGTTTAAGAATAGTAAAGGTGAAATGAATAAAGAGTACGAATACCTTTATTTACTAGCTAATAAGCATTAAAATTATTTGCTTTTTACCTTTTGAATTACACATCGAATAACTTTACGGGCAAATCTGCGGTCACTATGAACGGATGGTATTCTGAGCTCACTAATTGGTCGCTTGATATGACGTCTGCCGTAAGGGGTAGCTCTTGTTATAACTTCTTGTGGGTAACAAGATAATAGGTCGTTGATCCAGTTAATCTCGTTTAATTCTTGCTCTTCATCAAGAGAGTTTCTGAGTAGTGCTAGGTCGTATTGAGTGCACATATAAGTGAAAACAGGGTTCATAGCTTTGCAATACTTAAGAACACCAATAACATCCTTTTTAACTGTACTCATTGAATTTTCAGCTGTTGCAAATTGAATTGATGCAAACATTATGGCAATAAAAATTAAACTTTTCATAAATACTCCTTAAGTTCTAAAGTATATAGGTTTGTCTACGACGGTTGTTTTAAATAGTCAATTACGGGAAGCTATTAAAATAATTGCTTTGGTAGGTTTATGTTATTTACAATTTTTTTTGTGTAAAGTTAACTATAAGCCTATCGCTAACCAGTCGAAATGGCAGGTCAGGAGTAGCTTAAGTAGCTAATATTATATGGTATTTTTCCTTTAAAGTGATTTAATAGTTTAACTTTTAATTTTTTTTATAAAACCTGGATTTAAAATTTTGGTGCTAAAGTCAAATAATTAAAGTTGATAAAGGTGATAAAATTGTTCTGGTCGGTTTCTAGTTATGGGTAATAATTTAAAAATTATCTCTCACTTTTGAAGAGTTAAATATGAAGTCGATTCCAGGCATAGATTTAACTTTTTTCAGCCACGGAAAAAATAAATAACTATTAGTAGATTGTATTTTAACTGTTGGTAGAAAGTAACAGGGAATTCCAGGGTATTGATGGTGAGCTTCGTGGTAATTAATATTAAAAAGAAAGTACTCACTAAAAAATTTTGGGAAAATTAGGCTTCTTGAGTAATGGGCCTGCAGAGAAGGTTTTAAAGGCTTAACTGTTTCACCTTTGCTGGTTTTCATTTTTATATGGGCATGCTGGCTAAGGGTTATAATATCGGTAATCATAAAGCTGATTAAAATAGCAGGTAAGGATAAGAGTAAGTCTTTGGGATAAAGAATTATAAGAACTAAATAGATGAGTGAATAAATATATTTTTGCCACTGACAGAGAGAGTAACTCTTTTTATCTAAGTGCTTTTGTAGTTTAGCAGAGCCCCAGTAAGTTCCAAACCTATAACCCAATGTAAATACAGGGATATAATATTTCCAACAAAAATTAATTATTTTTTGTAGTTTTGGAGAGTATTGTTCAGCCATAGTGTTCTCTGTGGTTGGGTCTTTGTCTCTCCAGCCGGCCCAACTATGGTGAAGGCTATGAATTTCTCGCCAATTTTTAAAAGGTATAAAAACAAAGAATGACACAAAATAGCCAAATATAGAGTTTAGTATGTTTGAATTAAAAAATGAATTATGGCCAAATTCGTGTAATAAAATAAAACATTGTGCAAGAAAAATGGCACCCATAATTTGACTAGCAATATAAAAATATATGGATTGGGAAGATAAAAAAGTAAAGAAAAAGACAGCCAAAAGACAGGGAATAATAAGGCGCAAAATTGCTGAGAGATTATTCTTTTTCATTTAGTAACGCCTTTATTTTATTGTCTAAATTAATGCTACGGCCTTGCGAAATGAGTCTAACGTGGCTATCACATTGAGCTATTTCAACTTCATTTTTATAGAATGTATGTTTAAAAACAATCTCTTTCTTTGTTAGGCTACTAATTTGAGTATTAATTTTGAAATAGCTAAATAGTCTTAGTGGTTTTTTATACTCAATTTTATTTTTACTAATAACGCCTTGAAATTTACTTTTTAAAAGATAGGGCAATATACCCTGTTGGGCTAAATGTTCGAGACGTGACTTATTGGCAAAATTTAAAAAATAAGCATTATTAACATGGAAGTTAAAATCAATATGCCAAGGCCAAACAATAAAGCTATGGCTAGTAGACCTGTTAATATCAATTTTATTCTTTGAAAAAATAAAATAAAATATAATAACAAAACATGACTTAAGCATTTTCATTCTCGTGATTTAGTGAAATATAAAGATTGCGAACTGATTCTAGATTTTTTTCTAAATCCTCAATTGTCCAACTTGTAGTGTCAATTTTAGGGTGAGATGTAACTGAAAATTGACCAGACTTATAAAAGTAACTTTCTAGAGGGTTGCTTCTTTCTGGAATATCAATAAAAAGGGGGTAGATCGGCCTTTTTGTAACTGTAGCCATATGAAACACACCTTTATTGAATTTACCAATTTTATTTTTAAAAGTGTGAACTCCCTCAGGAGAACAAATGACACTAAAGTTTTCGTTAGTCATTTTTTTTTCGATATATTTAAAGCCATCAACTCGTTTTTCAGGTTGGTCCTTGAAGGGTAGGAATAATGAGCCAAAACCGATGTTACATAGCAACAAAGGGATGTTACTCTTAGTTCGAGTAGAAGTAATCAGTCGAGTATTTTTTAAAGCGAGACAAGGAATGGCAAAAAGATCGAGGTAAGAGTTATGGTTAAAAAAATATATTCCAGGCTCATCATATTTGTGTTGTAAGTTAATGTTTATTTTTAGTCCTAAGCAAAATAAAATTATTTTACAAATGACAGGAGCAATATATTCGTTGTTAAACCGTCTTAGGTGACCAAATGAAACTAAATATAATATACTACACACTGAACCACAAATTAGTAGTCCAGTATAAGCACTTAAAACTCTCAAAATGGCCACAAGGTATTTCATTGTGGCCTCTTGCAAATAATAGTTTGCATGGATAGGTTCAACTTTTTTTCAAAAAGTAGTATTGGTGTCATTAAAAACTGACCTAAAAAATAAGGAATGGTAATTTTGTCTAGGTTCAAACCTTTGCCAATAACTTTTGAGTAGGCTCCAGCGAAAATGTAAAAGTAAGACGGAAAGGCTCCATACTCTAAATAGTCAACAACTTCAAAGCCAGCCTCTTCGACCATTTTATAAAGAGAATTTTTATCAAACATAACAGTATGTTGTGGGGCTTGTACTCATGGCCACTTCTCTTTAAAGACCTTAAAGGTAAACGAGTCCAGGCGAGGGACCTCAATAATAACTCGACCATCATCTTTAACAAGCTCAAGTGCTTTTTTTAAAGTCTTAGGTGGGTTGTAACAGTGTTCAAGAAAGTGCCACATAGTTATTAAGTCAAAACTTTTTTTAGGTAGCTTTTGCTCATAAAAAAGTCCGCAATGGAAATCTATTTTTTTAAATCCAGGAAAGCTAAGGTCTCCTTTAAAGTCAACGCCACTAATCTTACATTTATATATTTTTTTAAGGTGAAGTAAAAAAGTTCCAACAGCACAGCCAACATCTAAAACTTTAGATTTAGAATTTAAATTAACATACTTCTTAATAATTTTTTCTTTTTCTCTATCATGCTTACTCATGGCTCGATTATAAAGGGGAGTTAAAAATCCCCAGTCTTTCTTTTTACGATGAGCAATGTATTCATTGTCATAAAACTCTTTGATTTGGTCAATATGAATTCTAGGGTTTTGGTATACTAGCTCACACTGGTCACACTGTACATAATTAAATTGACCTTCCTTAGCAGTGAGGTCCTCTTCACCGATAAGGAAGTGGCTTGATTTGTTTGAACCACATTGATAACACTTCACCTTTTCAAACTTATAACGGCGCGGATTTTTGAGTTTGGTGTACATTTCACTAGTTTTCATATAATACTCCATTTATAGACTTTAAAAGTAAAACTTATAATTGTTAAAAAAATAATAAAAGGTATATTTTGTTTTAAATAACCTTCAGACATTAATTCATTGATAATAAATACTAAAAATATCCATAATGGCCAGGCCAAGTCATATTGGCCATTGTTGCTACTGATCGTGTAAATTAGAACTGGATATTTCAACAAGGAAATAAAGTTAATAATTCTTGAGTCATTAAATAGTATGTACAAAACATAAGAAACAAAAACTAAAAGTAAGTTAAGTATTACGAGATTAGTATTGTTTAAGTAATAAAAAATAAATATAAAAAATATAAAAATTAAAACAGTAAGGTATTTAAATAAAGTGCTAGAAACTTTTTGATCAAAATAAAACTGCTCTAACTTATTTTTTTTATCATAGTTTAAACACATTAGATCATCGAGCAAGCGATAAAAAAGAATAAATACGTAAGAAAAAATTATTAAATGTATATTTAGTTGAGAAATTTTTGTTAGAGAGAGTAAAGCGAGCATAAGCGGCAAAATTAGCCAAGGCCAAGGTTTGAAGCGAAGTTTTAAATATTCTTTGAAGGCATCTAGTCCAAACATCGAACTGTTCCCATGTCGCCATCTAGGTGAATAGTTTGTTGTTCATTGAGTAAACGAGTTATGTTTTCAATGCCAACAACGGCTGGAATACCATACTCTCTAGATACAATTGCTCCGTGTGAAAGCATACCACCATTTTCAACAATTAAGCCTGCTATGAGTGGAAAGGCACATATCCAGCCTGGGTCTGTTTGCTTTGTAACTAGTATGTCTCCTTTTTTTAATTTTTTAATTTCATGAACATTTTCTAAAATTTTAATTTTACCTGTCACTTTCCCGCCACAAGCTGGTATGCCTTGATATAGGCCAGAAGTATTTTCTTGTTTTTTAGGTTGCGGGATGATTCTTAAACCGAACTCCTCTCTAAAACTTTCAACGTAAGAGTTATACACCCTCGATTTAGCTTGTGATTTTTTACGTAAGCAAACTAATTCTTTTATGTAATCAGGGTCAGTCGACTCTCCCGAAATTAAGATATTAATTTCATTATATGTTAAGTAGAATATATCACTAGATAAGGTTAAAATTTTATTTTTTTGTAATAAACCACCAATGTTCAAACAGTTTTTCTTAAATGTGTAATACATTTGTGCTTGTTTTAAACGAACTCTTTCACGACATGAAATTGAAAAAGTTGTGAGCTTTATTATTACTTTAAGTAAAATTGGGGCTGTAAACTTTTTAAAGAGGTTAAATTTATAATGCTGCCTGAATTTTTTGCAAATACTTTTAAGTAGTACATCTTTTTCTTTTGATTTTTTTGCAATAAGGGCTTTGGGGTCTTCAGGTTTGTTTTTGCGAAATGCTTTTATAATTTCAATGAGAGACTCAGGCTTGTCTATATAGTTTTCAGATAAAAATGTGAGCTCACCTGAGCAGCGGTAACCCCAGTCAGTTAAATACTGTTGAATTGCCATTTGTAAGTCTTTATACAAAGGTTTGTCATTTAATTCTGATAATATTTTTGATGGAGATCTAGAAAATAACTCTTCAAAATTCTCGTTTTGTTCAATGAGTTTATGAATTTGCCATATTTGAATGAGAGGTTGGTTACTTATTAAGCCAGGAATAGCTTGTATTAAGCTATTTTGCACTCCTTGGTACTTAATGGGCTCAACTATAGAAACGAGTTTACCTAAAAGGCCATGAAATAGCATAGAATAAAAGTCAGCGAAAGAAGCCTTAATCCATAAGTGAAAACGAATATGTAAAAAACAGTGAAAGGCATTTGTCAGTGTTAGTAATGAGTTTGAATGTAAAAATTGTGTTGAGTACTTATGGACTCGTTTTTCAATAAATTTAACATAAGAGCTTAATTTAAATAAATGAAATAAAATCATAAAGTAAAATTTAGTTTTTTGGCTGTATGATCCTATTGTGCTGCCAATTGAATTTTTCTTTTGGTAACCAATAAAATCATTAAATGAATTATTTAACATTTTTGAGGATGGAGATAACTGAATAATATGGTGTATAGAGCTCATGTTGTAATACATTCTATGTCCCCAGCAACCGATAGCATTGGCAAAGTACTTTTCATAAGACGAGTTCTCTTTTTTAAATGTGTAAAAACTAAGAGCTAGGTTTTTGTAATAGTGGTAATAAGATTGCTTGGCAATGGAGTACAGAAGCGGCGATAGCTTATCTGGATAGTTTTCATTGACATTAGTATTTGACCATTTTATTCGTTCTTTTAGAGTTGTGATCGGCCTTGACTGTACAAAATAAAAAATATCGTCTTTGTAGGCCCATTCAATGTCTTGGGGAATATTGTTGTAGGCTTTTAAAATATTGTGACTTTCATTAAGTAGTTGTTTGAAGTTCATGGGCTGTGTCGGGCACTCCACACTAAAGTTATCAAACTGGAGACTATGAGGTGTAACTTCACCTTGAACTAGGCTTTCGGCGTGACCGCTCACATACTCTAAATATATCTTTCCATCATTCATCGGTGAGGATGTAAATAAAACGCCAGCAAAATCAGGATCAATCATTTCTTGGATAATAACGGCCATTTCTGAGAGTTTATTATCATCAAGTTCTTGATAAGTTGTTAGTCTTTGGTTGTTCATTGACTCCCAACACTTTTTTATGCCCACTATAACAGAGTCAATATCATTATCCACTTGAAAAGAATCAAGTTGGCCAGCAAATGAATGCTCTGGTGAGTCTTCCCCTATTGCTGAACTACGAACCATTAACTTTTTAGATTTAAGTTTCACAAGATAGGCTTGTATATCTGCGGTTATAGTTTGGATAAAGTTATTATTATCTAAATAAGCTTTAAATGCATTTTTTTTAATAGCAAAGCCAGGTGGCACTGAAATGTTATGACTGATTAAATAAGATAGACTGGCGGCTTTTCCTCCATAGTTATTAATATCAAGATTTTCGTTTAAGTTCTGTAAGTACATCATAAGGATTTTGTAATTCCTGATTTATAGCTAATATAACTAAACACCGTATGGCTAAGAAATCCAGCTAGAAACAATAAGGCAAAGCTTTTGGAGTTTAAGTTAGTAAGAAGTGTGTAGGCTATACTTACGCCTAAAGCGGAGTCACAGCGATCAATAACCCTGTGTGTGAATTGATGACTTGGACTTTTACCACCAGGTGGAATCCCTAGAGATCTTTTTAATAAAGAGTTTGGAAGCTCAGAAAGGATATAAGTAATTCCTAGTATGGCGCCTATTATTGGCAAAGGCCAAGCAAACAATTTTGTTGGTGATAAAGAGGCAATACCTGTAAAGATAATACTATTGGCAATTGTAACAAAAACTAAGCCTCGGTAAGTTTTATTCTTACCGAAGAGTTTTGTGTTAATAGGAATTTTTAGTGAGCTAAAAAAATCCCATTTTACAACAAGCATATGTAGTGTAACAGATACAATTAAGGGAAGAATTAAAAGTATAATATCTTGTATCAAATGCTACGGACCTTTGTTTAATTTATGTTTTAGTAACTATATAATAGAGCTTAGTTTAAGTCTATTTAACTCCGTTTATTAAAGACAAATTGGGCTTTAGATATACCTTTGGTAAACGAGCTTATATTGTATTAAATATGGGAAGGTTTTCAGTGAAAAAAATACAAGGGGTTGGCAGTTTCCAATCATAGAATAATAGTTTATTCTAACTGTATT